>WHSM01000221.1 GCA_009380105.1 Micromonosporaceae bacterium | reverse complement strand
GCGGCGAGCACACCGAGCAGCGCGGCGACGAACCGGCTGCTCGGCTCGGGCAGGATCGCCACCACCTCGTCGGGCGCCGCTCCGGCCGCGCGAACCCGGTCGGCCACGGCGTCGGCCTGGCGCGTCAACTCCGGATAGCGCACCTGGCCGGAGTCGTCGGCCACGGCGACCAGATGAGGCCGGGCCGCGGCCACTTCGCGAACTCGCTGCACCACATCGTCGAGCCCGCGGTGATCCTCGGTGTCGTTCCACTCGGCCAGGCTGCGGCGTTCCGCCGGTGTGAGCAGGTCCGACCGGGCAGGCGGCGCGTCCGTCTCCGCGAAGCTCTCCAGGAATCCGACGAACCGCTGTGCCAGCGTCGCCAGCTCCTCGGCGTCGTAGAGGTTCTGGTTGGCGTCGACGTATACGTCGAATCCGGCGGAGCCGTCGTCGTACACATTGAGCTGGAGGTCCTGGACGACACCGTTGGACAGGATGTGCAGCGTGCCGTCACACGGTCCGAAGGCCAGCCGGCCCAGCGACGCAAGGACGTTGATCGACGGTCCGTAGGGACGTGGATCGTCGGCGGGGATGCCGAGAATCCGGCGCAGCCGGGCGGCGGGGACCAGTTGGGCGCCGAGCGCTCCCCGCAGCTCGGCGCCCGTCTGGCGAAGCAGCTCCGCGCGGCTGGTCTCCGGTCGCACGGACAGGGGGAGCGGCAGGTGTTTCGCCCGCAGTCCGGGGATGCCATGAGCGGGCCCCCCGACCCTGCCGGTCACCGGCAGCGTCAGGAGCACATCTCGACGGCCGGTCATGCGACTGGTGAACGCGGCGGCCGCGGCCACCACCGCGGTCGACCAGGTGACCCTCGCCTCCCATGCCACCGCGCGGATTCGCTCGGCGGCGTCCGGCGGGATCCGGTCGCGGCGCCGGATTCGCCCGCCGGCCGGAACCAGTGCACGATCAGAGAGGCTGACCAGCTCTGGCGCTGTGCTGAAGCGGCGTTCCCAGTAGCGCTGTTGGCGGGCCGCGTCGTCCGAGCGGGACCAGGCGAACTCGTCGTCGAGCAGCTTCCGAAACGGCGGAAAGCCGTGGCCGCCGACCCGCTTGCCGCTGATCGCGGCGGCGTACAGCTCGGCCAGCCGCGGATAGTAGATGCCCCAGCTGTGGCCGTCCCACGCGATGTGGTGGACGCACTCGTACAGGAGATGCCGGTGGTCGGCCAGACGCAGCAGCGCGAACCGGAACAGCGGGAAGCCGCGCAGGTCGAACGGTCGTCGCAGGTCTCCGCGCATCCACTCCTGGGCTGCCCGGTCGGGATGGGCGGCGGTCCGGAGGTCTGCCACCGGCAACGACCAGTCTCCGATCGGTGTGATCACCTGCCGGGGCGCCGCGGATCCCTCCACAATGGTCGTTCGGAGCGCCTCGGCTTCGGTGACCGCCCGACGCACCGCCGACGCGATCGCGGACGTGTCGAGCGGGCCTGTGATGTCGAGGTAGTTGCCGAGGTTCAGCGTCGCGTCATCCGGGTAGAGGCTCGCCGCCGACCACACCTGCGTTTGAGCCGCCGACAACGGCAGGGTTGACCCATCTATGTGAGACCTCACGGCCGGATCCTCAGCGGAATACATCAGGTTGTCCGGATACCTCATCGCAGGCCGCAGGCATTGTCAAGAAGCTGGAGCGCCCGCGGCGCCGCCCACAGCGGGCCGCTCCCCGCCATGGAACGCCGGGCGCACTAGGCTCACGCGCGTGAGCGAGCCGCTGCGGGTGTTGCGCCGGGTCTTCGGGTACGACTCGTTCCGGGGCGAACAACAGGAGATCGTCGACCATGTCACCGGCGGCGGCGACGCGCTGGTGCTGATGCCGACCGGCGCCGGCAAGTCGCTGTGCTACCAGATCCCCGCCCTGGTGCGCGACGGCGTCGGCGTGGTCGTCTCACCGCTGATCGCTTTGATGCAGGATCAGGTCGACGCGCTGCGGGCGCTGGGTGTGCGCGCCGGCTTCCTCAATTCCACGCAGTACCCCGGCCAGCGCCGGGCCGTCGAGTCGGCGTACGCGGCCGGTGAGCTGGACCTGCTGTATCTCGCGCCGGAACGGCTCAGCCTGGAGGCGACGTGGCGACTGCTGGACCGCGGCACGGTGTCGCTGTTCGCGATCGACGAGGCGCACTGCGTGGTGCAGTGGGGGCACGACTTCCGGCCTGACTATCTGGCGCTGTCCGTGCTGCACGAGCGTTGGCCGACTGTGCCCAGGATCGCGTTGACCGCGACCGCCACCGAAGCCACCCGGAAAGAGATCGCGACCCGGCTCGACCTGACCGCGGCCCGCCACTTCGTGGCCAGCTTCGACCGGCCGAACATCCAGTACCGGATCGCGCCGAAGCAGGAGCCGAAGCGGCAGCTGCTGGAGCTCCTGCGCGCTGAGCACGCCGGTGACGCCGGGATCGTGTACTGCCTGTCCCGGGCGTCGGTGGAGAGGACCGCCGCGCACCTGGTGGAGCACGGGATCGGCGCGTTGCCGTACCACGCGGGGTTGGACTCCGGCACTCGAGCGTCGCACCAGGCCAGGTTCCTGCGCGAGGACGGCGCGGTGATGGTCGCCACGATCGCGTTCGGGATGGGCATCGACAAGCCCGACGTGCGGTTCGTCGCGCACCTGGACCTGCCGAAGTCGGTCGAGGGCTACTACCAGGAGACCGGTCGCGCCGGTCGCGACGGGTTGCCCGCCACCGCATGGCTGGCGTACGGGCTGGCCGACGTGGTGCAGCAACGCAAGCTGATCGAGAACTCCGACGGGGATCTCGCGCACCAGCGCCGCCAGGCCGCTCACCTGGACGCCATGCTGGCGCTCTGCGAGACCGTGGAGTGCCGGCGGGTGCAGCTGCTGGCGTACTTCGGTCAACCCAGCGCCGCGTGCGGCAACTGCGACACGTGCCTGTCGCCGCCCGAGTCGTGGGACGGCGCGGTCGCCGCCCAGAAGCTGCTCTCCGCGGTGCTGCGGTTGCACCGGGAACGCCGGCAGAGGTTCGGCGCGGGCCAGGTCATCGACATCCTGCTCGGCAAGAAGACCGCCAAGGTGATGCAGCACGACCACCATGAGCTGACCGTGTTCGGGGTCGGCGAGGAGCTCAACGAGAGCGAGTGGCGGGGCGTGGTGCGGCAGCTGTTGGCGCAGCGTCTGCTGACCGTGGAGGGCGACTACGGCACTCTGGTGCTGACCGACGCCAGCGGCGAGGTGCTGGGCGGACGCCGCGATGTCCGGCTGCGGCGCGAGCCCAAGCGCGCCCCCAAGGCGGCCAGGATCGCCAAGCAGGGCGCCCCGGCAGACCTGCCGGCGCAGGCGGAGCCGGTCTTCGAGCAGCTCCGCGCCTGGCGCGCCGGCGTCGCCAAGGAGCAGGGGGTGCCCGCGTACGTGATCTTCCACGACTCCACGTTGCGCGCCATCGCCACCGCCGCGCCAGCGACGCTGGAAGCCCTGAGCGGCATCAGCGGCGTGGGCGAAACCAAGCTTGCCAGGCATGGCCAACAGGTCCTCGACACCGTCCGGGCCGCTGCTGCCGGCAGCTGAGCGGCCCTCCGCCAGCCGAGGCCACGCGGCGTGGCGGCCGGGGCCGGTCCTCGTGCTCGGCGTCGACTTCAGACGCCGGATGCCGCCGAGTGCGCCAGGCAGGATGATGGGGCGGCGCTCTGAGGGGGAGAACGCTGCCCCATCGGGCGTGGGCGCGACTACGGGCGGTAGAACCAGCCGTTCTGCACCCAGCCCCGCCGGTTGATGTGGCCGTACGCGAACCCGTACACCCAGGCGCCGCTCGGGCTGATCTGCTCCACATCGAAGGTCTGACCGTGGTACAGGGTGCCCATCCAGGCGCCGCCCGGCTGGGTGCGCACGGACAGCGTCTCGGCGCAGACGGTCTGCCGGACCCCGACCACCGCGTGGGCGCAGCGGGTGTGATCGGCGTGCGCGGCGGCGACCAGCGCGGTGGCGAGGATGAGAGCCCCGAGCAGGGCGTGCAGGGCGCGGCGCGGACTCGTCATGGGATCCTCCAGCGGTCTCTGGCGGTCAGCGCTACCACGAGCCCCACCCGCCGAGGCACTCGTAGCGCGCGTAGCCCCAGTCGTTGGGGCCGAAGTCGAACGTCGCGGCCCAGCCGTTGTACACGGGGTGCGCGCCCCGGGTGTGGCCGACCTTGTCGCCGTAGTACAGGGTGCGTTTGAAGCCGACCGGCGTCCTAGCCGCGGGGTCGTAGTTGGCGTAGAAGCTCGCGCTCTGGCAGACGATGATCGCGTGGTCAGGCACCACGCAGCAGGCAGACGCCGGGCTGCTGGCGACGAACGTCAGGGCGGCGCCTCCGGTGACGGCCGCGACGGTCAGGGCGATCCTTCTGAGCAGGCCGGCTCTCCGGCGCTGTCGGGAGGGGGTGGCAGCGGCGGTGCGGGTGTGAGCGGGCATGGAGGCCTCCTTCTCCCGACTCGCCTGGCCGAAGCCGCGGCCCGCGTTGCGGGACCGCGGCCCGACCAGCGGCACTGCGGCGTGGTGCGGCGCTAGCTGAAGCAAACCGCCGCCCCGTCGCGCGGGGCCAGCGAGTCGAACGATCTCGAACAACCTCATACAGCAGTCCTAGCGACACCAGGCAGGCATTTCGTCACGGCTCCTTTTCTGGGAGTCTCAGCCGATGACCGGGAGGGGGATCCATGGCGGACGGCGATGGCGAGCGGGCTGCCTGGCTGGGGGCCGAGCTCGACACGCTCCGACGGCGGGCCGGACTCAGTTTCCGGGATCTCAGCCGCCTGACCGGACGGCCGGCGAGCAGGCTGCACAACGCGCTCACCGGCCGGGTGTTCCCGCGACTTGACACGGTGCTCGCCATCGTCCGCGTCTGCGGCGAGGACGAGGCGTCGTGGCGGGACCGTTGGGTGGAGCTCACCGCCAGCAGACAGGTTCCCGCGCGATCCGAGCCGACCGGCGACCTTTCCGGGAAGCCGAGTGAGTCTCCTGGCACGCCGCGCGAGCTGCCGCACGTGGCGCGCGCCTTCGTGGGCCGGGACGCCGAGATCGGCGAGGTGGCCCGGCTCCTCGACCGGGACGGCGACGGCGGCGTGGTGATCGTCGCGGTGCACGGCATGCCGGGCGTCGGCAAGACGGCGCTGGCGGCGCGCGTGGCCCGTCAGGTCGGCGACCGGTTCCCGGATGGCCACATATTCCTGGACCTGCGCGGGCACCGCGACGACGCGGACCCGATGACAGCGTCCGAGGCGCTGACCAAGGTGCTGGGCCGCCCTCGGCGCCCCGGAGCCGACCATTCCAGTGGAGGTCGACGATCAGATCCGGCGCTATCGCAGCGTGCTCGGAGACCGCCGGGTGCTGATCGTGCTGGACGACGCTGTCGCCACCGAGCAGGTGCGGCCGCTCGTGCCCGGCGGCGCTGGTTGCCTGGTGATCGTCACCAGCCGGCGCCGGCTGGACGGGATGCACGCGATCGACGGCGCGCACGCGCTGCGCATCGATCCGTTGATCCCGCACGAGGCGCACCAGATGCTGCAGCGGATCCTCGGCGACCGCCGGATCGTCGAGGAGGGCGTGACTCATCATGAGCTAGCCAAGCTCTGCGGGTATCTGCCACTGGCGCTGCGAGTGGCGGCGGCGAATCTGTCGGTCCGGCCGCGCCGCCGGATCAGCGAGGCCGTGGCGGAGCTGGCCGGCGATCGGATCACGGCGCTGCGGATGCCGACCGAGGAGCAGGTCGCAGTCGGCGCCGCCTTCGCGCAGTCGTACCGGGCCGTGCCGGGCCCGGCACGCGCGATCTTCCGGCGCCTGGGCGACGCCCCCGCCGCGGACCTGACCGTCGAGGCCGCGGCCGCGCTGCTGCCCGCGGCCCGCGAGGCGGCGGCGCGGGCGATTGGAGGAGCTCGTCGCCCGGTGCCTGGTCGAGGAGCGGCCACGCCACCGGTACGGCATGCACGACCTGGTGCGCCTCTACGCCGCGGGCCGGGCGCGCGAGGAGGATTCCGGCGCCGAGCGGGCAGCGGCGTTCGACCGGCTGTTGGAGTGGTGCCGCGACGGCGTCGAAGCCGCCGCGCGCGTTTTGTATCCGGAGAACCTGAGGCTGGCTCCCGGCCAGCCGCGCCGGGACTTCGCCGACCAGCGTCAGGCGCTGGACTGGTTGGACGCGGAGTTGCCGACCCTGGTCGCTGTCGCGGCGCACGCGGCCCGCTGCCGTCCCCGCCCCGAGGTCTGGCTGCTCGCGGACTCGCTGCGGGGCTACTTCGTGCTTCGGCTCCGGATCCGGGAGTGGATCAGCGTCGCCGAGAGCGGCCTGCGGGTGGCGGAGGAGCTCGACGACCAACGCGCGCAGGGCGCGATGCGGCACAGCTTGGGGCTGGCGTACTCGCGGTGCGGTGACAGCGTGGCAGCACAGCGGCATCTGCGCCGGGCGCTGGCGTCGCACCAGTCCGCGCAGTGGCCGCAGGGCTGCGCCGCCGTGCTGGTCTGCCTGGGCGGCGCCTACTTCCAGCAGGGCCAGCTCGGCCCGGCCGTGGACGCCCTGGAGGAGGCGGCGGAGATCGCCGGTCGGCACGGCCTCGCGGTGCAGGAGACCGCCGCGCTCGGCGACCTCGGAGAGGTGTGCCGCGACCTCGGCCAGTTCCACCGCGCGCGCGACCATCAGCTCGCGGCGATCGCGCGGTGCAAGTCTCTGGGGATGTCGCGAGGTGAGGCCGTGGCGCTCGCCAACCTCGGCTTCGTCCGCGTGGAGCTCGGCGAGCTGGGGCTGGCACGCGAGCATCTCGACGAGGCGCACCGGCGGTTCGCCGCGCTCGGCTCGCGGGACGGCGAGGCGTACGCGCTGATCGGCCTGGCCGCCGTGGATCGGGGAGTCGGCGCGCTGTCCGAGGCTCTGGACCTCGCCGAGCGGGCCGTGCGGGACGCCGAGTCGGTCGACGACAGCAGCCTCGTCGTGGAGGCGCTGCTGGCGCGGGCAGAGGCCGCACGCCGCCTCGGCCGACCTGCCGAGGCCGCGGCGGACGCGGAGCGGGCCAGCAGCCTCGCTGCCGCGCAGGACTACCGCCGGGGTCTGGCCAGAGCGTGCCTGGAGCTCGGCGCGGCGGAGCTGGCCCGCGACCGGGACGAACCCGCCCGGCAGCACTGCGGGCGGGCGGTGCGGCTGAGTCGGGAGCAGGGTTACCGATCCACCGAAGCCCACGCGACGACCCTGCTCGCCGAGCTCGACGCCCGCGCCGGCCGAGCCGAGGACGCCGCCGCGCACGCCCGCACGGCCCTGAGCGCCCATCGGCAGACCGGCCATCGCGCCGGTGAGGCG
>WHSM01000330.1 GCA_009380105.1 Micromonosporaceae bacterium | reverse complement strand
TCTGATCGAGGGGGAGCGATGTCGAACTACGGACCTCCGGGAGGCGGGTACCCAGGGTCGCAAGATCCCTGGCAGAGCGGGAACGACCCGTTCGGCAACCCGCCCGGCGGCCCTTACGGAGGCCAGCCTCCGGGCCAGCCAAGTGGTCCGTACGGCAACCAGCCTCCATCCGACCCGTACGGCAATCAGCCCCCATCCGACCCGTACGGCAATCAGCCTCCGTCCGATCCGTACGGAGGCCAGCCCAGCAGCCCGTTCGGCGGCCAGCCCGGAGGCGACCCGTACGGCAGTCCGCCACCCGGCCCGCCGCCGTCCGACCCGTACGGTCCGCCCGGCTACGGCTCGCCGGCCGATCCGTACGGCGGCCAGCCTCCGATGTCCGGGCCGCCCGGCGGCTACCCGCCGCAGGGCCCTCCGGGCGCGATGCCCGGCGGCCCGTGGGGTCCGCCGGCGCCTCCGCCGAAGAGCAACGCCGGCATGATCGTCGGGATCATCGCCGTCGTGGTCCTGCTGCTGGTCCTCGGCGGGGTCGGCGCGTTCATGGTCCTCAGCGACGACAAGGACATCACCGCCGGGAAGGACCCGTCCCCCTCGGCGTCGGCCAGCCCGTCTCCGTCGGAGAGCCCGTCGGCGAGCCCGTCTCCGAGCTTGAAGACCAGCTTGAGCGAGGCGGAGGAGGGCGACTGCCTCCAGGACTCGAACCCTGACGACAAGGCGGCGAAGCTCACCTTCATCTCCTGCGACGACACTGAGGGCGAGGACCGCTTCAAGGTGCTCAAGCGGCTGGACGACACCACGGACGACAAGAAGTGCAAGGACGAGGCGCCGGGGTACGACACGGCGTTCACCTCGTCGGCCGGCAAGTTCGTGATCTGCGCCGAGAAGCTCGACTGATCCGCTGTCTGGGTAAAGCTAGCGCTGTCTAGCAGATCAACTAGATAACCGAATACTTACCTGACGAGACGTCGACCCAGTGCCGGTCGACGTCTCGCGACGTTGCCGCGCCAGCACCTACATGCCCACTGGGGTTTCTCGTCGCGCCCGGGGCTGCGACACGCCGATTGGGGCTTCTACCTAGATCTACGGCAAACGCTAGAGATGCCGATACTGTGGGATCTGTGGACCCCATCCGCAACCCGTACGCCCCAGGCGCCGGCCAGAAGCCGCCGGAGCTGGCCGGACGGAACCGCGAGCTCGAGATGTTCGACGTGGTCCTGGAGCGGGTGGCGCGCGGCCGCCCGGAGCGCTCGTTGATCCTCACCGGACTTCGGGGCGTCGGCAAGACGGTGCTGCTCAACACGCTGCGCAGCCAGGCCATCGGCCGGCTGTGGGGCACCGGCAAGATCGAAGCCCGGCCCGACCAGTCGCTCCGCCGCCCGATCGCGGGGGCGCTGCACATGGCGATCCGGGAGCTGGCTCCCCGGCACCGGGCACCGGACCGGATCGACGAGCTGCTCGGGGTGCTCAAGGCGTTCGCGTTGCGCGCCAACCCGCCCGGCGCGAAGCTTCGGGACCGCTGGCAGCCGGGGATCGACGTGCCGGCCGCGGAGGGCCGCGCCGACTCCGGCGACATCGAGATCGATCTGGTGGAGCTGTTCACGGACGCGGCCGGCATCGCGACGGATGTCGGCACCGGCATCGCGCTGTTCATCGACGAGATGCAGGACCTCGGGGCGGTCGACACCTCCGCGCTCTGCGCCGCCTGCCACGAGCTGTCCCAACTCGGCGCGCCGCTGATCGTGGTGGGCGCCGGTTTGCCGCATCTGCCGGCGATCCTGTCCGCCAGCAAGTCGTACTCGGAAAGGCTCTTCCGGTATCAGCGGATCGACCGGCTGGAGCGTGGGGCGGCTGACCAGGCGCTCACCGCGCCGGCCGAGCGCGAAGGGGTCGAGTACGACCAGAAGGCGTTGGACTCGCTGTACGAGAAATCTGGCGGCTATCCCTACTTCGTGCAGGCGTACGGCAAGGCGACCTGGGACAACGCGCCGGCCTCGCCGATCGCCCCGGGCGACGTGACAGTGGCCGCGCCGGAGGCGGAGGGCGAGCTGGCGGTGGGCTTTTTCGGCTCCCGGTACGACCGGGCGACTCCGGCGGAGCGGGAGTACATGCGCACGATGGCGAACCTGGAGTACGACGAAGCGGTGCCGACCGCGGAGGTGGCCAAGACGCTGGGTCGCAAGGCGTCGAGCCTGTCGCCCGCGCGGGACTCGCTGATCAAAAAGGGACTGATCTACTCCGGAGAACGAGGCACCGTGGCGTTCACGGTGCCTCATTTCGGCCGCTATCTACGCACCCAGCCTCTGGAAGTCTGAGCTGCCGTGCGCCACGGCCGGGAGGCCGCGCGGGGCTCGCGGCGGGAGGCGCTCCGACAACGCCGGGAGGCGCGGGTCAGGGGCGCTTGTGGTTGCGCTTGCGCGCGGCGTCGCCGAGCTCGCGCTCCAAGTCGGCCTTCGCTTTGGCCCGCGCCCAGCGTCTGGCCTCGGCGAAGTACGACTCGGGATCCTGCAGGATGTGAGATAGCCGCTCTCGCTCGGCGTCCCCCCGCCACGGCCGTTCTGCTGATGCCGCTGCGGTCATGGCAGTCCCTTCCCGATCGCGTGCGGACACGTAAGTGTCTGTATCCGAGGAGGGGCATGATCTAACGAGGCGCCCCCCTGGTTACCTACCACGCACCAGGATCGCACGTGCCAGGCGGCGCCAACAATGGGCCGAAAGACCAACCTGCCGAGCAGGTTTACGCAGTGCGGTAGATATCACACCCAATGGCGGTGTGTGCCTGCGGGTTTGCCGGCGCCGGCAGGACTTGCCCGCGCCGCGCCGGTGGCGTCTGCCCGCGCTGCTTCCCGGAATCAGCGGTTGAAGCCGGCGGACAGCAACTCTCCGAGCAGCTGCGCCACCTCAGCGTCCTGCTCGGTCAGCGTGCCGGACTCCAGAGTGTCGACGGTCAGCAGCCCGAACTCCCGCTGCTCGGTCGAGATCGGCACGACCACCAGAGCCCGGTGCCGATGTTCGTCGTCGACCCATCCGGGCGGCGCTTCGACGGTCAGGTCCGGGAAGAACGCCGTGGCGCCGCTCTCCAGGATGAGCAGCGCCCCGTCGCCGAGCGGGGTGCTTTCGGCGAGGATCCAGGTCGCCGGCTGGGCCCTCCCGTAGTAGCCGGCCAGTTCCAGCCGCCGCTGCCTGCCCTCAACCAGCCGGAAGAAGCAGGCTCGGGCGGCCTCGGCGTCCACCAGCTCGGTCGCCGCGGCGAGCACGACCTGCAGCGCCTGGCCCTGGAGTCGCTCCAGGACGTTGCTGCGCGGCTTGGCGTCGGTGATCTCGCCGAGGAGGTACGCCAGCGGCGTGAGCACCCGTCCTACGACCAGGCGCATCTGCTGCTTGGCCGACTCGGCGGCCAGCTCGGCGTCCACAGCCCGGATCGACGCGAGGTGCTCGGCGTACATCGGGACACCCACGGCGCCCGCGGTCAGCACGGCAGCCACGGTGAGCAACGACCAGAAGAGCGGCGACCCTTGAACCAGCGTGAGCACGCTGCCGAGTGCGAATGCGGCCACCGCGCAGCTAATGGCGACAGGACGGAAATGCCGCACGATCCAAGTCGAAAGATCCAGCATGGTGTCCGTAACCGTACTTGCACTGATCGCGTTCACGCGACCACAGATTGATCTCAGATTAGTTACTTAATGAGAGGTTTAGCGGTATTTAGATGGATTGCCAGGAACATCGATGCGCACACCGCCGGCCGTCTGGGAGTGACCACGTCTCGGAGCAAGCCTCGCCCACACCGAGCCCCGCGGCCGTAATGTGATCAACGGCTCCACCGCCAGCTCAGGCTCCAACGCCGCCACCCGGTAGCGGGACAGCAGCCCGGCCAGCAGGATCGTCGCCTCCAACAGCGCGAAATGCTCGCCGACGCAGGCCCGAGGCCCGCCGCCGAACGGGAAGTACGCGTAGTGCGGCCGCTCGTGCTCGCCGACGAAGCGCCCCGGGTCGAAGCGCTCCGGATCAGGCCAGAACTCCGGATGCCGGTGCGTCGACCACGGCGCCACCAGCACCATCACGCCGCCGGGCACGGCGTGCCCACCGATGATCGTCTCCTCGACCGTGCGCCGCTCAGTGAGGTACGCGGGCGGATAGAGCCGCATCGCCTCCAGCAGCGCCGCCCGGGTGCGGACCAGTCGCGGCACGTCGTCCGGACCCGGAGTCCCGCCCGACACCGAGGCCACCTCCGCGGCGACCGCCTCCTGCTCCTCGGGATGCCGGCCCAGCAGATGCAACGCGAACGTCAACGCCCCGGATGTCGTCTCGTGCCCCGCCAGCAGGAACACCAGCACCTGGTCGCGGATCTCCTGCTCGGACAGCCCTTCCCCGGTCTCCGGATCCCGGGCGGCGCGCAGCCGGGTGAGCAGATCGTCGGAGTCGGCGTCGGAGACCCGCGCCAGAATCCGGTCCACGATCGCGTACTCCTGGGCCTTGATCCGCCGGACGGCCAGGTTGCGCGGCGTCGGGAACCGCAGCGGAATCCGCGCCAGTTGGAAGGTCCGCCGCACCGTCAGATCCGACAACCTCGGCACCAGCCGGTGCAGCGCCGGCACCGTGTCGTCGATGTCCTCGCTGAACAGCGCCTTGCCGACGACTCGCAGCGTGTAGCGGCGCATCGCCAGGTTCAGGTCCACGACCCCGCCCTCGGGCGGCAGCTCCAGCCGGTCGGCTTCCTCGGCCATCAGCGCGGCGTATCTCGTCACACGGCGAGGGGTGAAGAGCGGCTGGAGCGTACGCCGTTGGCGGCGCCAGACCTCGCCTTCGGTGGTGAGCAGCCCGAGGCCGACCATCTCGGCGAGCACCTCGAAGCCGATGGTCCGCTTGGTCAGGGAGCGCTCGGTGCGGGCCAGCACCTGGCGCACGTCGTCCGGGTGATGCGCTACGACGAGGGTCTCCCGGAGCGGGCGGACCAGCGGGAGCACCTCGTACCGGACCGTGTCCCCGTAGTCGCGCATCCCGCCCAGAAGCGTGCCGAGCAGATCGCGCCGGAACAGCACCCCGGTCCCGAAGAGCCGGCTCCCTCGCGGCCCCGGCATCTGGGCGAGGTCACGCACTGCTGTCGGTTGAGC
>WHSM01000100.1 GCA_009380105.1 Micromonosporaceae bacterium | reverse complement strand
AGAAGTCCATTCCCTGGGTACGCAGGAAGCCCAGCACCCCGAAGACCAGCACGTACAGGCCGACGAGGCCGGCCAGCACGCGGTAGAACTGCCGCATCGGGTGGTTCACGGGAAGGTGCATCACGGGGTCGCTCCAAGGTCCGGGTGATCTGTAGGCATTCTGGCCTATCGACGCGGCGGCCATGTCTCGACCCTCCGACACGTCAATACCCCTGCCGCCTGCCCTCGCTCAGCCGGCTTACCGTGCGGCTTGCCAGCAGAGCCGTTGCCGCTCCCGTTGCCAGTGCGCCGCCCGCCAGTGCCAGGACGCTGGGGCGCCAGAGGGTGTCCAGCACCCATGCCGGTGGGAGCAGGCGCAGTGGCCAGGTGGCGGGCGTCGGCAGCCACCACATCGCCGGCGCCAGGCCCGTCACGAGGCCGCCGAGCAGCTTCAGCAGCGCGAGCCCTTCGACCTTGTCACCGGCGTACGCGACGGTCGCGAGCATGATCAACGGTGCTTGCGCGGCGGCCAGGCCGAGCGCGGGCAGCATCGACGGCAGTGCGCCGACGGGCGCCAGGCCGGACAGCGGCGCCGCGACGAGCAGGCTGACGGCCGCGATCCCGGCCACCACCGCCGACCGGTAAGCCAGGTAGCGCGGCAGCGTCACCGGGCTCACCCGCAGCACCAGCAACATCCGGTCGTCGACGTCGTCGAGGACGAGCATCGCCCCGACCATCCCGCACAGCAACGGCACGTGCAGCACCACGAGCGCCGCCAGGAGCAGCGGCCGGTACGGCGCCAACTCGACGCCGAAACGGGCCGCGACCTGCCCTGCGAGCGACGGATACCCCAGGCGCAGCGCCGCCGCGAGCAGGACCGGCCCGACCAGGATCGCGATCAGCATCCCGCTGCGGGCGACAGCGTGAAGATCAATTTTCGGGTACGCGACGAGCCAGTGGCGGGACCCGCCCCAGGGCCGGGCTCGGGCAGCCGCCGCGACGCCAGGTCGTAGTCGGGCAGCCGCCGCGACGCGCCGCTCGCCGGGCCGGAAGAACTCGCGCCGGAACCGGCGCCGGGCCAGCCACACGGCGCCGGCGATCCAGAGCAGCAGGTAGCCGGCGGTCGCCGCGATCCGGCCCGGTGACGGCGGGGCGACCGGAGCTCGTAGCAGATCGGCCGCGCCGGTCGTCGGGACCAGATGCAGCAGCGGGTGCGTCGCCAGGCCCGCCAGACGCGCCAGCGGCGCGACCATCAACGGCGCCAGGAAGACCGGCGCGACGACCAGGAAGTCCATGAGTGTGCGGTGCGCCGTCACCACAGAGATGTTCAGCGCCAGGATCAGCAGCGACACCAGGCACACGCCGAGCAGCACCAGACCCAGGCCGCCGACTCCCCGGTACGCCGCGAGCGCGACCGGCACGGCCGAGCCCACCGCCAGCAGAGTCAGCGTCGTCAGCCTCACCCCGAGGTGCTCGCCGAACCGCAGCGGGCTGGCCACCAGCGCCGCGAGCGCCCCTTCGCCGCGCTCGTACAGGAACAGCGCCGCGACGAAGAACGCGCCGAAAGCAGCGGTGTCGGCCATCAGCACGTACGGCCCGACGGCACGCGCCAGCCACGCCGGCATCGCGAGCAGGGCGACCGTCCAGCCGGCCGTCATCACCAGCGCGACCAGGACGATGCCGTGCCGCAGCTCGACGCGGAGCTCCAGACGCGCGGCGCCGACCAGACGGGCCACGCGGCCGGCGCCGGCGAGACGGGCCGTTCGCGCGACCCCGGTCGGCGCGGTCACAGCCGTCCTCCGGTGATCGTGGCGAACACGTCGTCGAGTGAGGCTTCCCTGGTGTGGATGGTCTCGACCGCTCCATTCCGTGCCAACTCCAGAAACGCGGCATTGGCGCCGAGCGCGAGGAGCGGGAACTCCGCGCGCCGCAAGCCGCCCTCGATACGGTGCTCGACCACGACGGACGGCTGGCCGTGCGCGATCCGGAAGTTGCGCGGGGTGTCGATCGCGGCGACGCGGCCGTCGACCATGAAGGCGACGCGGTCGCAGAGCTGTTCGGCGGTGGCCATGTCGTGGGTGGTCAGGAACACCGTGCGACCCTCGGCGGCCTGGTCGCGGATGAGCTGGCGCACGGCGTTCGCGTGCACCGGGTCCATGCCGGAGGTGGGCTCGTCGAGGAACAGCACGCGGGGCCGGTTCACGAGGGCCCGGGCCAGGTTGAGCCGCATCTGCATGCCTTTGGAGAAGCTGGCGACGCGCTGGTCGGCGGCGGCTTGCAGGTCCACCTGGCGGAGCAGGGCGTCAGGGTCGTCGGTCGGGCCGCGGTGCAGGGAGGCGAACGCGGCGAGGTTCTCCCGGGCCGTGAGCTTGGAGAAGTGCGCGGGCAGCTCGAACCCGACCCCGATGTGCTCGTAGTAGTCGGGGCCCCAGGCGGCGACCGGCCGGCCCAGCACGTCGGCGCGGCCCCGGTGACCACGCAGCAGCCGCGTCAGGATCCGTTGCGTCGTCGACTTCCCCGCGCCGTTCGGGCCGAGGAAACCGAAGATCTCGCCCCGCTCGACACCGAATGAGATCCCGTCCACGGCGTCGGCCGCCGCGCCCCGGTAGCGCATCCGCAGGCCTTCCACCTCAATGATCATGTCTGGATGCCTTCCAGCGCCGACAGCGCCTCGTCGATCAGGTCGGGCAACTCCTCGGCGCCGTCGTTCTCGGCCCACGCCTCGATGGCGGTGACGATCGCGGCCAGGCACGCCGCGACGACCACGCGGGCGCGCAGCGCGGGCCGGTCGCCGTCCGGCGCGAGGGCGCGCTCCAGGAGCGTCTGGGTGGCGTGTTGGTTCTCCCAGGAGCGGGCGCGCAGCGCCGGGGTGCGAAGCATCAGCTGGGTACGGACGAGGATCGCGTCCCGGGCCTGCGGGTAGATCGCGGCGAAGGCGTCGCGCAGCGCGGCGCGGACCCTGGCGACCGGCGGCTCTCCGGTCGGGCGGGACGCGATGAGCGACTCCAGGAGCGGGTCGTACTCGTCGCGCATCACGACGTCTTCCTTGGTCGGGAAGTGCCGGAAGAACGTCATGTGGGAGACCCCGGCGGCGGCGGCGATCTGCTCGACGGTGGTGTTCTCGTACCCCCGCTCCAGAAACAGCCGCAGAGCATGCTCCTGGAGCCGCCCGCGAGTCTCAGCCTTCTTCCGCTCCCGCCAGTCCACCTGCGCCCCCAATACGTTAGCCACTAACACATTACACACGCACCCACCGCCCCCAGATCACGGTTTATCGATTACTTGTTGTTTCGGGGGCATCTGAAGCAACGAAAAGTCGGCAAAACGTGAATGCTGGTCGCGTGGCATTCACGACTCGGCCGACACTGCGCGGGCGCTTCGGGATGGTGTCCTCCACGCACTGGTTGGCGAGCCAGTCCGGCATGGCGGAGCTGGAGGCCGGCGGCAACGCGTTCGACGCTGCGGTCGCGGCGGCGTTCGTGCTGCACGTCGTCGAGCCTCACCTCAACGGCCCGGGCGGAGAGGTCCCGGCGATCTTCGCGCGGAGCGACGACCCGCGGCCCGTGGTTCTCTGCGGGCAGGGCGTGGCGCCGGGCGGCGCGACCGTCGATCACTACCGGGGGCTCGGCTTCGACCTGGCGCCGGGCGCCGGCCCGCTGGCCGCGACGGTCCCCGGCGCCGTGGACGCCTGGCTGCTCCTGCTGCGCGACCACGGCGCCCGCTCACTGGCGGATGTCCTCGGCTACGCCGTCGACTACGCCCGCCACGGGCATCCGCTGGCGCCGCGCGCCGCCGACGTGATCCGGGGCGTCGCCGAGCTGTTCACCGAGCATTGGCCGACCTCGGCGGCGCTCTGGCTGCCGTGCGGCGTTCCGCCTGTGCCGCATGAGATGTTCCGGAACCCTGCCCTCGCCGGAACCCTGGAACGGCTCGTCGCGACGGCGGAGGCGGCCGGCGGATCGCGCGAGGCGCGGATCGACGCCGCGCGGGAGGCGTGGCGGGCCGGGTTCGTCGCCGAGGCCGTCGCCCGGTTCCAGCGGATCCCGCACCGGGGCTCCTCCGGCCGCGCCCACCCCGGGCTGATCACGATAGCGGACATGGCTGGCTGGCAGGCGGGCTACGAGCAGCCGACGCTGGGCGGGTTCCGCGGCCACACGGTGGCGAAGACGGGGCCGTGGGGCCAGGGGCCCGCGCTGTTGCAGACACTCGCGATCCTCGACGGGCACGACGACGCGCTGCTCGACCCCGGCTCCGCCGACGGCGCCCACCTCGCGGTGGAGGCGCTGAAGCTGGCGTTCGCGGACCGGGAGGCGTGGTACGGCGACAGCGCTGAGGTCCCGACGGCGGCGCTGCTGTCCGCCGAGTACGCCGCCGAGCGGCGGGCTCTGATCGGCGACCGCGCGTCGGCGCGGCTGCGGCCGGGCTCGCCGGGTGGCCGTGAGCCGCGGCTGGCCGCCGCCTTGTCCCGCGCGATCTCCGTGGACCAGACCGCCGTGGGGAGGGCCGACCCGACGCTCGGCGAGCCCGCGGTCAGCCGGCACGGCGAGCGGCGCGGCGACACGTGCCACCTGGATGTCGTGGACCGCTGGGGCAACATCATCTCGGCCACGCCCAGCGGCGGCTGGCTGCAGAGCTCGCCGACCATTCCAGAGCTGGGCTTCTGCCTCGGCAGCCGGGCGCAGATGTTCTGGCTGGAGCCCGGACTTCCCGCGTCCCTCGTCCCCGGCGCCCGTCCGCGCACCACCCTGACTCCGACCCTGGTGCTCCGCGACGGGATGCCCGTGCTGGCGTGCGGCTCGCCCGGCGGCGACCAGCAGGACCAGTGGCAGTTGCTGTTCCTGCTGCGCCACCTGGTCGGCGGGCTCGACCTGCAGGCCGCAATCGACGCTCCGAACTTCCACACCACGTCGCTGCCCAGCTCGTTCTACCCGCGGAAGACGGAGCCCGCGGGCCTGGTGGTCGAGGACCGGCTCGGCGCCGACGTGATCACGGAACTGACCCGGCGTGGCCACCGGGTCCACGTCAGCGACTCGTGGAGCCTGGGCCGGATGTGTGCGGTCGCCAGGGATCCCGAGACGGGCGCGCTGTCAGCAGCCGCCAACCCACGCGGCATGCAGGGCTACGCCTGCGGCCGGTGACCCGCGAGGTTCACCTGACCGCCGGTGACCGCGAGGTTCACCTGACCGCTGCGATGGCTGGCCGAACGCCGAGGCTGGACCGTGCCGACCTCGCACTGACCAACCGCGATCCGCGCGCACGGCCATCGGAGTCGTTACTGCGCCGCGCACGGTGGGTACGACGTGTCCACGAGGGTCCCTGGACCATGCGCACCGGTCCGAGGGGCGCACGTGACTGGAGGTGCTCAGGAATGCCTACCGGCACCGTAAAGTGGTTCAATGCGGACAAGGGGTACGGTTTCATCACCCCGGACGAAGGCGGCGAGGATCTCTTCGTCCACTACAGCGGCATCTCGGACAGCGGCGGATTCCGCACCCTGGAAGAGGGCCAGAAGGTCGAGTTCACCGTCACGCGCGGCGCGAAGGGCAACCAGGCCGAGAACGTGCAAGCGCCGCAGTGAACCGTCGGCGCAACGCCCACGCGATCAGCGGAGCGCCGACCGCTGCGGGTAGGAACCAGAAAGCAACCGGCGGCAGTTGGTTCCAGAGCGGCAGGCGGGGGCCGTTGTCGACGTAGAACGCGGTGAGCATGGCGATGTAGGAGCCGCCCATCGCGGGGATGTGAGTGACTGTCCAGCCCGGCCAGCGGAGGCGGCGGGCGGTGTATCCGAGCCCCGCGAGCGCGACGGCGACGGCGCCGAGTGCCGGCAGGTGCCACAGGTGAGCCCAGTCAGTGGCCGCGAGCATCGTGCCGGTCACCACTACAGAAGCGAGCGCGGCGAGGTACGCCCGGCCCCAGCGGGGATGACGTCCCGGTCGCTTCGGGGCGAGCATCGCCACCACGCCGCAGGTCACGGCGACGAGCCCGGCTGCGACGTGGCAGGCGATCAACACGCGTATGCCCATGGCTGCCCGTCCGTTCCATAGATAGTATTGCTACATATAGCGACACTACTATATGACCGGCGCCTGGGGTAGCGTTGCTACCTATGAGAGCGGAGGCGTTGAAAGGTCACCTGGACGGGCTGCTGCTCGCCGTGCTCGACGGGCGGGCCCTGCATGGCTACGCGGTGATCGAAGCGCTACGCGAGGGCAGCGACGGCGCATTCGACCTGCCGACCGGCACCGTCTACCCGGCCCTGCGACGCCTGGAACGCGCCGGGCTGGTCCGTTCCGGGTGGTCCACTGTGGCCGGCCGGCGCCGCCGCACCTACGAGCTCACGGACGCCGGCCGGCGCGCGCTGGCGTCCCAACGCACCGCCTGGGAAGCGTTCTCTGCCGCGGTGTCGGCGCTGCTCGGCAGGCGGGACCCATGGCCGGCCACCCACTAGTCGGGCCCGCCACGGCCGGCGCGGTCGAGGAGTACCTCGCCGCGATCGCCGCCGAGTTGCCCGGCCCCCGACGCGTCCGCGACGACGCCCTGGCTGAGCTGCGCGACGGCCTGCACGACGCCATCTCCGCGCGCACGGCAGCCGGCGAACCGGCAGCAGCGGCGGCCAGCGCGGTGCTCGCGGAATCCGGATCGCCCAGCGTGGTCGCGGCCGCGTACGCCCCGGAACTCGACGCGGTGTCGGCACGCCGCACCGCCCAGGCCCTGCTGGCCACCGGCCCGCTGCTCGGGTGGTTGTGGCTGACCTCCCTCACGCCTGGCCGCGCCCCCGACGCCCTGCTCCGGGGGCTCCCACCCCTCGCTGGTCTCGTCGCCCTCGCCGCTGTCGCCGGAGTGCTCGCCATCGTCGCCGCCGGCCCCGCCGTGCGCTGGCTGCCCGACCTGCCCCACCTGCCGCAGCGCGCCGTGGCGTGCGCCTGCGCCGCCGCCATCTGCGCCGATCTGGCCGTGCTGACCCTCGCCGGCGCCAGGTTCCTGACACAGGATGCCGGCCTGCCGTGGATCGCGGTGATCGCCGTGTTCGGCAGCGCCGTCCGGCTCACATACAGCCAGAACGCAGCTCGCCGCCATCTGCCTGGCACACCCCGACGCGCCTGACCACCGCTGCGACCCGGGCGCAGCCGCGGGTCAGGGGGCTGGGGCGAGGAGCTGGCGCACGTGTTCCACAACGTCGTCCACGGGCACCGCCTCGGTCTCACCGGCAGCGCGCGTGGTCACCTCGACCGTGCCGTTGGCCAGGCCACGAGCGCCGACAGTCACCCGGCACGGAATCCCGATCAGCTCCACGTCGCGGAACTTCACGCCCGGCCGCTCCCGCCGGTCGTCCAGCAGGACGTCGACCCGTTCCGCTCCGAGCTGCTCGTAGATCGACTCGGCGACCTCGCGGGTCGCGGTGTCATCGACGTTGAGCAGGACGACAGCGACCTGGTACGGCGCGACCTGCGGCGGCCACACGATCCCGAGCTCGTCGTGATGGGTCTCCACGACCGCGGCCAACGCCCGCTCGATCCCGATTCCGTAGCTGCCCATGACCGGCCGCACCCGGACGCTGTCGGCCCCGAGCACCGTGGTGTCGAGCGCCGAGGTGTACTTGTCGCCGAGTTTGAAGATGTGGCCGATCTCTATCGCCCGTACCACCTCCACAGGCGCCGAGCACAACGGACACGGCTCCCCCGCCACGACCTCGCGGAGGTCGGCCCAGCGGCCCACGACGATGTCCCGTGCGACCTCCACGCCGCGGACGTGGAACCCGTCGACGTTCGCGCCGGTGACCATGTCCCGGCGACCGCGCAACGCCTCGTCGGCGATCACCGGCAGGTCGGACACGCCGACCGCGCCGAGGCTGCCGGGCGACGCGCCCAGCGCCGCCTGGATCTCGTCCGGTTGGCCCGGCCGGACCGTCAACGCTCCGGTGAGGTCCAGAAGTTTCTGCTCGACCAGGTTGTGGTCGCCGCGCAGCAGCACCAGCGTCAGCTTCTCGTCGAGCAGGTAGACGAGCGTCTTGATCTGCCGGTCCGCCGCCACGCCATGCTGGACCACGAGGTCGTCGATGGTCTTCACGTCCGGCGTGTCGAACCGCTCCGGCGTCGGCAGGCCGGCGCCGTCGGCGACCGGCGCGAGCACTGAGGTCGCCTTCTCGATGTTGGCGGCGTACTCACAGGATCCGCACCGCGCCACCAGATCCTCGCCGGCCCCGGACGGGCACATGAACTCCACCGACGCGCTGCCGCCCATGCTGCCGCTGGACGCCTGCACCGCGATCGCGGGGATTCCGAGCCGGGAGAAGATCCGCTCGTACGCCTGACGATGTGACTCGAACGACCGGTCCAGGCCGTCGAGGTCGACGTCGAAGCTGTAGGAGTCCTTCATCGTGAACTCCCGCACCCGCATCAGGCCGCTCTTCGGGCGCGGCTCGTCGCGGAACTTCGTCTGGAACTGGTACCAGAGCTGAGGCAGATCCCGGTACGAGCGCAGCTCCTGCGACAACGTCGTGAAGATCTCCTCGTGGGTCATCCCGAGCGCCAACTCCGCGCCTTTGCGGTCCTTGAGGCGGAACATCTCCTCGCCCATGACGTCCCATCGGCCACTGCGGCGCCAGATGTCGGCCGGGTGCATCGCCGGGAGCACGAACTCCTGCGCGCCGATGCGCGCCATCTCCTCGCGGACGATGTCGATGATCTTGGCGCGCACCCGGACCGCGAGCGGCAGCAGCGAGTAGTGGCCGGCCATGAGCTGCCGGATGTACCCACCGCGCACCAGCAGGCGGTGGCTCGCCGCGTCGGCGTCGGCGGGGTCGTCACGGAGTGTGGGCGCATACAACTGGGACCAACGCATGGGGGAAAGCGTGTCACAGGTCGCCGGGGCGCCCGCTGCCCGGTCCTGAGAAAGCCGGTGACAAATCGGTTGCCGCCCGGCTCGCCGTCTGTTTCGCTGCCCACGACAGCCGACTCACCGAGGGAGAGCGAAATGCGCGCAGCGTTCATGTCCATCCAGAAGGTCATCACCGCCTATTCAGGAGACATGACGCGTTGTGCGAACGTTGAACTTGGGGATTCTGGCGCATGTCGACGCCGGTAAGACGAGCCTGACCGAGCGGCTGCTCCACGCCGCCGGGGTCATCGACGAGGTCGGCAGCGTCGACGACGGCAGCACCCAGACCGATTCCCTGGCGCTGGAACGGCAACGCGGCATCACCATCAAGTCCGCGGTCGTGTCGTTCGTCGTCGGCGACGTCACGGTCAACCTGATCGACACGCCTGGCCACCCGGACTTCATCGCCGAGGTGGAGCGGGTGCTGAGCGTGCTCGACGGGGCCGTGCTGGTCGTCTCCGCCGTGGAAGGCGTGCAGGCGCAGACCCGGATCCTGATGCGGGCGCTGCGGCGGCTGCGGATCCCGACCCTCATCTTCGTCAACAAGATCGACCGGGTCGGCGCGGACTGTGAGCGCGTGCTGCGGAGCATCGCCGAGAAGCTGACGCCGGCTGTCGTCCCGATGGGCACGGCGAGCGGGCTCGGCACGCGCGGCACCGTCTACGTGCCGCACCCGGACGCCGACGCCGACTTCACCTCACGCCTGGTCGACGTGCTCACCGAGCACGACGAGGCGTTGACGGCCGCGTACGTCGACGACGAGACGGCGCTATCGTACGAGCGGCTCCGAGACGAGCTGGCGGCGCAGACCAGGCGGGCGCTGGCGCACCCGGTGTTCTTCGGCTCGGCGATGACCGGCGCGGGTGTGGACGCGCTGACCGCCGCCATCACCAAGCTGCTGCCCTGCGCTGAGGGCGATGCCGACCGCCCGGTGTCCGGCACTGTCTTCAAGGTGGAGCGTGGCCCGGCCGGCGAGAAGGTCGCGTACGTTCGTCTGTTTTCTGGAACGGCACGAGTGCGGGACCGCCTGCAGCTCGGCCACGAGGAGGGGAAGGTCACCGCGATCCACGTGTTCGAGCGTGGCTTGGCCGAGCCCTGTGGGTCGGTCGTCGCCGGGCAGATCGGGAAGCTGTGGGGCCTCGGCGAGGTCCGGATCGGCGACGCGATCGGCACACCGCAAACGACCGTCGCCGAACACCACTTCGCACCGCCGACCCTGGAGGCGGTTGTCGCTCCTCGCCATCTGGCCGACAAGGGCCGGCTGCATGTAGCGCTCACCCAGCTCGCCGAACAGGATCCGCTCATCAACCTGCGGCAGGACGACATCCGGCAGGAGATGAACGTCTCGCTCTACGGTGAGGTGCAGAAGGAGGTCATTCAGGCCACACTGGCGGACGACTACGGAATCGCCGTCAGCTTCCGCGAGTCAACCACCCTCTGCATCGAACGGCCGGTCGGCGCCGGCGAGGCGGTCGAACTCCTACAGGAGGAGTCGAACCCATTTCGCGCCACCATCGGGCTGCGCATCGATCCTGCGCCGCACGGCTCGGGGATCGAGTTCCGGCTGCGAATCGAATCCCGTGCCGTGCCGACGCACATTTACAAGAACGTCAACGGCTTCACGGAGATGATGGGGCAGTACGTCCGCCGGACCCTGCGGGAGGGCCTCTTCGGCTGGCAGGTCACGGACTGTGTCGTCACGATGATCAACTGCGAATACAGCGTCGCAGACGGCCCGCCGTCTACCCGGGGGCCGGACAGTACCGCGGCCGACTTCCGAAAGCTCACGCCACTGGTCCTCATGGACGCGCTGAAGCAAGCCGGCACCAGGGTCTGCGAGCCGATCCACCGCTACCAGCTCGAGCTGCCGGCGGACACGCTCGGGGCGGTGTTGCCGGTGCTGGCACGGCTCGGCACGGCTCTGCAGGCGCCAGTGGCGCGCGGCTCGGCGTACCTACTGGAGGGTGGAATACCGGCAGCGCGGGTGCACGAGCTGCAGCAGAAACTGCCGGCGCTGACCCGCGGCGAAGGAGTGCTGGAGTCCGCGTTTCACCGCTACCAGCCAGTGCGCGGCGCGATCCCGACCCGGCCGCGCTCGGACCGCAATCCGCTCAATCGCAAGGAGTACCTGCTCCACGTCGTCCGAAGGGTCTGACGGGCGTCGCCGTCCGCTGTGGTCCCTGCGGTTCTTTCATGTGTACGAGGTGCGAGCGTAGCCCTATGCGAACACCTCGACCCGCGCGTTATGGCCACTCGCAGACGCCTGCTTCACGTCACAGGTGATCAGGGGCGCCTCGAGTGACTCGGCCAGGGCGAGGAAGCATGCGTCATAGGCGCCGAGATTGTGTCGGAGCGACCAGATCCGCTCGGCCAGCTGGTGACTTGGGAAACGGATCTTGGGCACGTCGCCGAAGAGTTGCCGTGCGTGTGCGGCGCGCTCAGCGCTGATCCTGCCTCCGAGGAGCAGCCCGCGCAGAGCGTGGTGGAACTCCACGTCGATGATGTCGGGAACATGCGGGATCACGTCGACGAGCCGATCCGCGAGCGCGGAGTCCATCTCGTCAGCGGCAACGGTGAGCAGCTCCACGAGCGCGGAGCTGTCGACCACCGCGATCAACGGTCCCGCCCCTCCCGGACCGCGTCCTGCACATCGGCTCGGGAGGCTCCGCCACCGGCCCGCGCCAACGTCTGCGCCCGCTCCACGATCTCTGCCATGGTGGGTCGGCTGACGAGTTCGCTCAGGAGGTTGAGGAGATAGTCGGAGACCGAGATGCCGGCCTGTGCGGCGCGCGCGCGCACGGACGCGTGCACATCATCAGGCACGTCTCTGATCTGCAAGGTCTTGGACATTTCATGTAGCTTACATGGCTCACATGCAGGTCACACATATCCACGCCATCTTTCGCCCAGGATCATGAAGTAACCGCCGATTTCGCGGGGACGTCGCTGAACCGCCGGATGACCTCGTGGCCTTGATCCAAGATCTGAATCAGCAAGCTCAACTCTGCTCCCGTCCACGTCCAGTCTGGCCGTTCGTCACGGATCGATCAGTCGAGCATCGCCGGTCGGCCCCGCCCGTGGGGCTCCAGCCTAACGTCGGCGTTCCGCGTGGTTCTGCTGCCAGT
>WHSM01000625.1 GCA_009380105.1 Micromonosporaceae bacterium | reverse complement strand
ACCGCTGCGGACATGCCGCCGCGGCTAGATCATCCTCAGACCAGGTGGTGCTCGAACGCGAACGCCGCGGCCGCGGTCCGGGACCCGACGTCGAGCTTGGCGAAGATGTTCGACAGATGCCGGGCGACCGTCTTCTCCGACAGCACCAGCGCCGCCGCGATCTCGGGATTGCTGTTGCCCGCGGCGACGAGCCGCAACACCTCGATCTCGCGCGGACTCAAGCCGCCGGGCGCCCGCGCATCCCCCAGGAGCTTGGCGACGTCGTGCTCGGCCGGTGCGGCACCGAGGCTCGCGAACGCCCGCCGTGCCTCGTCCAGATCGGCCGCCGCTGACTCCGCGTCACCGAGGAGGCGCAGCGCTCGTCCGATCAGCACGCGACACCGGGCCACCTCGTACGGCGCGGACAACCGGGACCAGCCGTCGGCAGCGCTCCGGGCGGCCGCGAGCGCGTCCTCGGCGTCACCGCCAGCGACGGCGACCGATGCTCTGGCGTACTCGCCGGCCGCTTGGAGCGCGGTGCAACCGAAGGCCGATCCGAACCCGCGGAGCTCGTCGGCCAAGGATGCGGCGTCTTCGATCTCGCCCACGTCTGCCAGCACGTCGACGGCAGCCGGCAGCATTTGTGAGCGGTGCACCGGATCCCGCACCTCGGCCAGCACGCGGTGGATCGCGGCCGACGCCGCATCGGGCCGGCCGCGAGCCAGCCACAGCAGCGCCCGGCCGGGCTGGGCCGGGTGCCCGTGCCCGGCCGCTTCCGCGTAGGCGGCCTCGGCCGCGTCGTGCTTGCCGCTGATGCGCAGCGCTTCGCCACGCTCGTAATGGGCCTGTCCGGCCGCGGGGCTGCCCCCGGCCGCGGCGTACCGTCCAGCCGCACGCTCGAGCTCGCTGATCGCGTCCCGGTAGGCGCCGTGCAGCCGCATCAACTGGCCGCGGTGAACCGCACACTGGCCGGTGAACGCCACCAGGCCGGGCTGGCTCTCGCACCAGACGGTCAGCGCGTGGGTCCACTCGCTCATCCGGCCGAAGTCGGAGATCTGCTGGCAGGCTTCGACCGACGAGCAGTAGATAACCCCGGAGAGGATCGGGGAGACCTCCCCGGCCAGAACCGACACCATCGCCTCGTCGAGGAGGCGCAGCCCGGCGGCGACCTGTCCCGAGAAGATGGTCAGCCGGCCCTCGGTGTGCAGGCCCATGGCGGTCAGGTCGGGGTCGCCGAAGCGTCGGCCGTACTCGGTCGCACTCCGCGCGGTGGCAACTGCTTGTGCGAACTCGCCTTTGGCGATGTGCCCGAACGTGGCCCGTTCGAGTAGGTAGCCGCGCTCCACCACATCCCCCTCGACGCTCTCGAGCAGTCTCTCGCCCCGGGCCAGCCAGCCGCTGCCGATGGCGGCCTCCCCGCCCTGCCACAAGGTCAGCGCCAGCCAGTACGCCGCTCGGACGGCTCCCAGGGTGTCGCCGTCCTCGAGCTCGGCCTGGTAGGCGCGCTGCAACGCCTGGACGCAGTCGTTGCGGCGGCCCAGCAGAAACGCGGT
>WHSM01000445.1 GCA_009380105.1 Micromonosporaceae bacterium | reverse complement strand
TGCTGCGTCGAGGAGATCACCCCGGACGGGCGGCTGATCCCGTTCTGCGCGTACAACTCTGTCGGGTACCGGGAGCAGGTCCGGGAACAGATGTCGGGGGTACGGGTCGCGGACGTGGTCCCCAACGCGCGGCCGATCCAGTCGCTGCTCGCCGAGTCTCCGTACGGGTCGAAGGTCGCCAGGGACGACGGGCACGACGCGGCGGAGCGGCCGATCGCGCCGGACGGCACCAACGTGGGGAGGCGGGTCCGATGACTGGATCTCGCGAGACCATTCCGAGCCGGCCTGGGCAGCCCCGCATGGTGTCGGGAGGTCCGCAAGCGGAGGAACTCAAGGCGTGCTGCGCGGACGCGTACTCCCAGGACGTGGTCGCGTTGCTGCTCGGCGACTCGTACCACCCTGGGGGTCTGGCCCTGACCCGGCGACTCGCCGACCACCTGGACCTCGCGCGGGACGAGGTGGTGCTCGACGTGGCCGCCGGCCGCGGCACGACCGCGCTGCTGCTGGCGCGGGAGCACGACGTGCGGGTGGCCGCCGTCGACCTCTCGTCGGCGAACATCGCGCTCGGCCGGGGCGCAGCCGACGCGGCGGGCCTGAGTGAGCGGATCGAGTTCGCCGTCGCGGACGCGGAGCGGCTGCCGTACCCGGACGAACGGTTCGACGCGGCGGTGTGCGAGTGCGCGTTCTGCACCTTCCCGGACAAGCCCACAGCCGCCGCCCAGTTCGCTCGGGTCCTGCGACCTGGCGGCCGGGTCGGGATCACCGACGTCACGGCGGCGCCCGATCGACTCCCTCCGGAACTGACCGGCCTCACCGCGTGGATCGCCTGCGTCGCCGACGCCCGGCCACTCGACGAGTACGCCGAGATCCTCGGCGAGACCGGTCTCCGGATCCGGCGCGCCGAGCGCCACGACGCGGCCATGACGCGGATGATCGACCAGATCGAGGCACGCCTGACGGTGCTGCGGATGACCGCCCGCGCGAAGGCGGAGGCGCTCGGGTTGGACTTCGACCGCGCCGAGCCGGTGCTCGCGGCCGCCCGGAGCGCGGTCGCGGACGGCGCCCTCGGATACGCCCTGATGGTCGCGGAGAAACCGGCATGACGCTCACGTTGCTGATCTTGTTGGCGCTCGTCCTGGTCCTGGCGGCCGCTGTGCTCGGCTACCTCGGGCTGGTCACCGGCGCGCTGGCCCTCGACCTCGGCGCCGGGCGGCGGACGCGACCGCTCGGCCCGCAGATCGTCGACATCGCCGCGCCGAGGGAACTGATCTACGACATCATCGCCCAGCCCTACCTCGGGCGGGCCACGCGGGCGATGAAGGAGAAGGTGCAGGTGCTGGAGCGCGGCGAGGGCATGGTGCTCGCGGCGCACTACACCCCGGTGCGGGGAAGGCTGCGCGCCCAGACCGTCGAGACGGTGCGGTTCTCGCGGCCCGACACTGTCGATTTCCGGCTGGTACGCGGACCGGTCCCGCACGTGGTGGAGCGCTTCACGCTCACCGACCACGACGGTGGCACGCGCCTGGAGTACACGGGCGAGATGGCAGGCGACGGCTGGGCGCTCGGCGCGTGGTGGACCGGCGCGGTAGCCGGCCGCTGGGAGGCCGCGGTGGCCGGCACGCTAACAGCGGTAAAAACGGAAGCCGAGCACCGCTCGTCCCGCCGCTAGCGCAGCTCCCCCGCCACCCCTGACTTCGGTGACGCCCCTCACGACAGGCGCGCGGCTGCCTGCGGATGACCACCCTCCCCTTACGTTAGGGTTGGCGGGTTTGCGTGATGTTCACCGCGGAAGGGGTTGTCAGGTTGTCAGCGCGCGCTGAGGCTGCTGTGGCGGGCATGGGTGGCGTGGCCGCGGAGGCGGGTCGGCGGCGCACCTTCGCGGTGATCAGCCACCCGGACGCGGGGAAGTCGACTGCCACCGAGGCGCTGGCGTTGCACGCGCAGGTGATCGGGGAGGCGGGCGCTGTGCACGGCAAGAGCGGCCGCCGCGGCACTGTGTCGGACTGGATGGCGATGGAGCGCCAGCGCGGCATCTCGATCACGTCGGCGGCGTTGCAGTTCGGCTACCGCGACTCCGTGGTCAACCTGGTCGACACCCCGGGCCACGCCGACTTCTCCGAGGACACGTACCGGGTGCTCACCGCCGTGGACTGCGCGGTGATGCTGCTGGACGCGGCCAAGGGCCTGGAGCCGCAGACGTTGAAGTTGTTCCAGGTGTGCCGGCACCGTGGCATCCCGGTGATCACCTTCATCAACAAGTGGGACCGCCCGGGCCGTGAGGCGCTGGAGCTCCTGGACGAGATCGAGCAGCGCATCGGCCTGCGCCCCACCCCGGTCACGTGGCCGATCGGCATCGCCGGGCACTTCCGCGGCATCCTCGACCGCCGCACCGGCGACGCGGTGCGCTTCACCCGTACCCCCGGAGGAGCGACCGAGGCGGTCGAGGAGGTGATCGCCGCAGATCAGGCGCCGGGCAGGTTCGGCGACGACTGGAAACAGGCGATCGAGGAGGTGGAGTTGCTGGAGGCCACCGATGCCAGCCACGACCAGGGCGAGTTTCTGGCGGCGAAGACCACGCCTGTGTTCTTCGGCGCCGCGGTGGTCAACTTCGGCATCCGGCAACTGCTGGACGCTTTGATCGAGTACGCCCCGGCCGCCACGCCCCGAGATGCCGTCGATGGCGATCTGCGACCGGTCGACGCCACGTTCTCCGGGTTCGTTTTCAAGGTCCAGGCGAACATGGACCCGGCGCACCGGGACCAGGTCGCGTACGTGCGGGTCTGCTCGGGGCGGTTCGAGCGCGGCATGGTGGTCACCCACGGCGAGACCAGCCGGCCGTTCGCCACCAAGTACGCGCAGCAGATCTTCGGGCGGCAGCGCGCCACCGCCGAGGTCGCCTACCCCGGCGACGTGGTGGGCCTGGTGAACGCCACCGCTCTGCGGATCGGGGACACGCTCTACGACGGCTCGCCGGTGCGCTATCCGCCGCTGCCGTCGTTCGCGCCAGAACATTTCGCGGTGGTACGGGCAAGCGACGCCTCCAAGTTCAAGCGGTTCCGGCGCGGGGTGGAGCAGCTCGACACAGAGGGCGTGGTGCAGCTGCTGCGCTCGGACCGGCGCGGTGAGCAGACCCCGGTGCTGGCCGCGGTCGGGCCGATGCAGTTCGAGGTGGCCGCGCACCGGATGGCCGCCGAGTACGGCGTGCGGATCGCAGTGGAGCCGCTGCCGTACGGGCTGGCCCGGCGCACCGACGAGGCCGGCGAGCAGGCGCTGCGCGGCAACTCCTACGGCGTCGAGGTGCTCACCCGCGTCCGCGATGACACGCTGCTGGCGCTGTTCCCGAACAAGTGGCGAGTCAGCAGCGTGCTCCGCGAACACCC
>WHSM01000430.1 GCA_009380105.1 Micromonosporaceae bacterium | reverse complement strand
GGCGGCACACCGGATCGGACTAGCCGACAGGTCGACACGTACTACAACGCGCCACACCGCGACTTCCTCGCCCCAACTGTGATCTCCGAATGGCTACGGCTGCGCGAGTCCGACCACGGCGCCTCGGTGAACTACAAGCGCTGGCTGCCAGAAGACGCAGAGATCAAGACGCACTGCGACGAGTACGAAACACCCGTCGCCGACATCGAGGCCATGCGGCGCGCCCTCACGGTGCTCGACTTCACCGAGATGGTCACCGTTGACAAGCAGCGGGAGGAGTGGAGCATCCCCGGGCACGTGGTCGTCGCGTTCGACACCGTGGCCGAAGCCGGGTGCTTCGTGGAGTTCGAGTTCAAGGGCGAAGCGGACAACGCCGAGGACGCGATCGAAAGACTGCAGAAGTGGGTCGCTGACCTCGGGGTGGACCTCGGGGAACGGATCAACAAGGGATACCCGCACATGCTCCTCGGCCGCTGAGCCTGCTGTCGCTACATCTGGCCCACTGGTCGCCAAGGCGTTGTCGCAGCGGACCGCTTCAGACGCTCGCGAGGCGCTTCAGGGCGCCGAGCACCACCTCGGGATTCGTGGTCTGCCAGAACGGCGGCAGCGACTTCAGCAGGTACGAGCCGTACGACCGGGAATGGTGCAGCCGCGAGTCGAGCACCGCGACCACGCCGCGGTCGGTGGAGCGGCGGATCAGCCGGCCGGCGCCTTGTGCGAGGCGCACCGCCGCGGCCGGGACGCTGACCGCCGCGAACCCCGACCCGCCGCTGGCGTCGACGGCCTCGGCCCGCGCGGCGGCGATCGGCTCGTCGGGCCGCGGGAACGGCAGCCGGTCGATCACCACGAGCTGGCAGGCGTCTCCGGGCACGTCGACGCCCTGCCACAGCGACATCACCCCGAACAGGCACGTGTCCTCGGTGTCCTTGAACCTGCGCACCAGCGCCGGCAGGGACTCCTCGCCCTGCAGCAGCACGGTCAGGTCGGTGCGCCCCCGCACCACTTCGGCGGCCCGCTCGGCGGCGCGGCGCGACGAGAACAGCCCGAGGGTGCGCCCGCCCATCGCCGAGGCCAGCCGCACCAGTTCGTCGGCCGCCGCGTCCGACAGGCCCGACTGGGTGGGCCGGGGCAGGTGGGCGGCCACGTACAGGATTGCCTGCTTGGCGTAGTCGAACGGCGAGCCGACGTCCAGCTCCCGCCACGGCGGCGCTTCGGCGTCCGGCTCGTCCGCCGTCGCCGCGACCGGCCGCATCAGCCCCAACGCGCGCGCCATGCTGTCGAACTTGCCGCCCAGCGCCAGCGTCGCCGAGGTGGCGATCACGGTGCGGTCGTCGTACAGGTGGACGCCGAGCAGGCCCGACACCGACAGCGGCGCCACCACGATCGACGACGCGCCGATCGCCGGCGCGCCGCCCGAGGAGCCCCAGATGCCGCTGCGGCGGTCGCCTTCGGTCCACACCACGTCGTGGTCGGCGAACTCCAGCAGCCGCTGCGCCACCTCGGCGAGCTGGTCCAGGGTCGCCTTGGCCGGTTTGCGGCGCACCGCGTCGGAGTCCTCCGCGCGGATCTCGCCGATGCCCTTGGCGGCGGCGCGGCAGGCGGCGTCGACCAGGGTGAGCGTCTCGGCCAGCGCCGTCGGAAGCTCCCGGAGCCTGCCCACAGGCGCGTCGGCGAGCGCCACGGTCAGGCCGTCGGCCGCTTCCTCCAGGCGTTCATGCAGGTCGGCGTCGATGTGGGTACGCGCGCGCCGCGCCGCCCGGTCCACGGCGTCCGCGCTCAGCTCCGCCTGCGCGGTGGAGGTGACCCGGTCGGCCAGCTCGTGCGCCTCGTCGATCACGAGCACCTGGTGCGGGGGCAGGATGTGGCGCCCGTTGAGCATGTCGACGGCCAGCAGGCTGTGGTTGGTCACGACGATGTCGGCCTGCCGGGCCGTGGCGCGGGACAGCTCGGCGAAGCAGTCGTCGCCGTACTCGCAGCGGGTGGCGCCGATGCATTCGCGCGCCGGCATCGACACCGTGCGCCACACCTTGTCGTCCACGCCGGGGTCCAGCTCGTCCCGGTCGCCGGCCTCCGACTCCAGGGCCCATTCGCGCACCCGGGCGACCTGCTGACCCATCCGCCCGACCTCGCCGAGCCAGACCGTCTTGCCGCTGCCGGCGCCCGGGTCGCCGAACAGCCCGTCGTCGGCCGGCTCGTCCACGGCTTCCAGCTTGGCGAGGCAGGCGTAGTGGTGGCGTCCCTTGAGGACGGCGAACGTGGGACGCCGGCCGAGGAGCGGCTCGACGGCGTCGGCGAGGCGGGGCAGATCCGACTCGATGAGCTGCGCCTGCAGCGCCAGCGTGGCCGTGGAGATCACCACAGGCCCATTCACTAGGAGTGCCGGCGCGAGGTACGCCAGCGACTTCCCGGTGCCGGTGCCAGCCTGTGCCAGGAGGTGCTCGCCGGTGGCGATGGCCTCCTCTACCGCCTGCGCCATCTGGAGTTGGCCGGGGCGAGCGACTCCGTTGGGCACGGTCGCGACGGCGGCGGCGAGGAGCTTCTCGGCGGTCAGGGCGTCCGTGGTGGCAGCGGCGGTCACGGCCTGACGGTACCGGCCGGGTTCTGCTGCCGGGCGCGCCACGTGCCGAGGTCGCGTACGGTGCTGGCGTGGCTGAGGAGACGGTGCGGGTGGTCTACCGGAAGTACGACGGGGCGCTGCACTGGAACCAGGAAGGACTCTGGTTGGGGGAGGACGAGCACGGCCGGTGGCTCGGCATGCCTCCCCACACCCCGGCGCGGCGCGGACACGAGCCGCCGGTGGTCCACCCGCAGGCGCACGTGGCGCTGTTTCCACCAGACGCCTGGTGGACCGCCGTGTTCAACGCAGAGCCGGAGCGCACGGAGATCTACTGCGATGTGAGCACGGTGCCGCAGTGGCGCGACGGCGAGGTCACCATGGTCGACCTTGACCTTGATGTGCGTCGCCGTCGCGACGGCACTGTGCAGCTCCTCGACGAGGACGAGTTCGCCGCGCACGGGGCGAAGTACGGCTACCCCGGCGATGTGGTGAGCGCGGCGCGGGCCGCGGCCGAGTGGCTGGAGCGTGCGCTCCGCGGTGACACGGAGCCGTTCGCGGGCGGCTACCGGCGGTGGCTGGCGAAGGTCGACGGGACCTCCGTCGGCCGTTGACGCCAGAGGCGATGGAGCACGACCACCGCGAGCATCGCCACGCCTGTGGCGAGCAGCGTCCGGCGTCCGAGTAGCACGACGGCGGCGATCAGCAGCGCAGCGGCGACGGCTGCCAGGGCGACGGTCGCGACGATCCGCAGAATGAGGACTGCGGCGACGCGCAGCGCTTTCATCGCGGCGCCCCTACCAGGATCGAGGGGTCCGGCCCGGCGTCGTCGGCGGGCCTGTCGTCGGGGGTGCGGCGCCCGGGCAGCGCGCGGTGTTCGCGGAGTGCCGTGCAGCGGCGCGGGTGACGGTACCGCCGCCGCCACCGGCTGACGCGGATGACCTCCCAGCCGTTGGCGCGGAGCCGGGTGTCCTGGGCGTCCCAGATCAGGTGCTCGATGTGGTCGAGCAGCCGTCTGAGG
>WHSM01000573.1 GCA_009380105.1 Micromonosporaceae bacterium | reverse complement strand
TCAACCCGGAGGAGGCGGTGCGGGCCTGTCACGACCTCGGCGCGGCGCGGATGGCGACGATGCACTGGGGAACGTTCGTGCTGTCCCGCGAGCCGCTGCTGGCTCCGCTGGAGGAGTCGGTCCAGGCCTGGGCAGACGCGGATCGCCCGGCCGAGAACCTCTGGACCCTGGCCGTGGGCGAGTCAAGGGCACTCCCAGCGCGGTGAGCCGCACGCCGCGCCCACAAACCACATGCGGCGCGGAGGCGCCCGTCAGGTCGCTGCGATCTGGCCGTGGAGCACCAGCGCCCAGGTCAGGCACGCGAACGCGGCCAGGGACGTGGCCGTGCGGACGAGGTTCCACCGGACCCACTTCGCTTCGAAGCGTTCCCGGACAGCGTCGACGTCGGGGATCTGGTTAACGTCGCCGGCCGCTTCCAGGGCGTTGTTGAGCGGGATGTTGACGCCGACGGTGACGCCGAACGTCACGACGTACAGGACAAGGCCCGCCACGATCCAGGGCAGCACGCCGCGCTGCTCCTCGCCCAGGTGCAGGGCCGCGGCCAGGCCGGGCAGGATCAGGGCGCCGAAGAACAGGGTGAGGAACCACCCGTTGACGATTGCTCTGTTGATCGCCTGCATGCCACCGACCAGCGTGCGGGCGTCGGTGCGGGCGAACCCGGGCATGACCGAGTACGAGAACGCGGCGAACAGTCCCGCCATCATCCCGGCCGCGATCGTCGCCGCCAGCAACGCGGCCACTCGTAGCACCTCGAACACGCGAACCTCCTCGGTGCGCCACCGTACGGCAGCGCCACAGTGGACCCGGACCATGAGACACAGCCGCCGTGTCTCATGGTCCGCGTCCAATGTCCCGGCCGCCGACCCGACCGCGCCCGTCAGGTCAGGCCGGCGCGGCGCAGCGCCTCGGCCATCGCGCCCTGGGGCGCCGCCTGGTCCTGGCGGTGGTCCCGGTCCTGATCCCGTCGCCCGCGCCCGCCGCCGTCGCGCCGGCCACGCTCCTGCCGCTCGGAGCCGCCCCTGCCACCCGGACCGCCCTTCGGCTCGGGACCGCCCTTGGCGCCTGGGCCGCCCTTCGGGCTGGAGCCGCGGCCAGTGCTGCTGTCGCCTCGTCCGGGCCCGCCTTTTGCGTCGTCGTCCAGCCGCAGTGTAAGCGCGATGCGCTTGCGCGCCACGTCGACGTCGAGCACCTTCACCTGTACCACGTCACCGGATTTCACCACGTCCCGCGGATCCTTGACGAAGGTGTGCGACATCGCGGAGACGTGCACCAGCCCGTCCTGGTGCACCCCGATGTCGACGAACGCGCCGAACGCGGCCACGTTCGTCACCACGCCCTCCAGCACCATCCCCGTCGTGAGGTCCGCCAGGGTCTCCACGCCGTCGGCGAACGTGGCCGTCTTGAACTCCGGGCGTGGGTCGCGTCCCGGCTTCTCCAGCTCGGAGAGGATGTCGGCGACGGTCGGGACGCCGAACGCGCCGTCGGTGAAATCGGCCGGCTTGAGCTTGCGCAGCACCGTGCTGTTCCCGATCACCGCGCTGATGTCGCCGCCGGCGGCCGACAGGATTCGCCGTACCACCGGATAGGCCTCGGGGTGAACGGCGGAGGAGTCCAGCGGGTCGTCGCCGCCCCGGATCCGCAGGAAGCCCGCGCACTGCTCGAACGCCTTCGGCCCGAGCCCTTTAACCTTCGTCAACGCGCGCCGGCTGGGGAACGGCCCGTTGGCGTCGCGGTGCAGCACGATGTGCGTGGCGAGCCCGGCGCCGATCCCGGATACCCGGGTGAGCAGCGGGGCCGAGGCGGTGTTGACGTCGACGCCGACCGCGTTGACGCAGTCCTCGACGACCGCGTCGAGCGAACGGGACAGCTTCGTCTCGGCGAGGTCGTGCTGGTACTGGCCCACCCCGATCGACTTCGGGTCGATCTTGACGAGCTCCGCGAGCGGGTCCTGCAGCCGGCGGGCGATCGAGACCGCGCCGCGAACCGAGACGTCGAGGTCCGGCAGCTCCTCCGAGCCGTACGCCGACGCCGAGTACACCGACGCGCCGGCTTCCGAGACCACGATCTTGGTCAGGCCCAGCTCCGGGC
>WHSM01000512.1 GCA_009380105.1 Micromonosporaceae bacterium | reverse complement strand
GGTGGCGCGGCTCAGAGCTGGTCGGCGATCTGTTCGTGCAGCAGATCGGAGCGGACCCCGGAGTTGGGGCAGCCGCCGAAGTGGTGCAGCGCGATCACCTTGTGGGTGCGCCGCGACAGCACCGGCGAGCCGGAGGACCCGGCCTCGGTGTCGCAGTAGTAGCTGGCGTCGCTGCCGGAGAAGTTGCCGTCGTACGCCGGAGAGTCGATCCGGCACGCGCCACGCGAGTCGCGGTCGCTCTCCATGGCGATCTTCTTCGGCGAGCCGCCCGGATGCTGCGGGATGTAGACCTCTTCGCCGCGCTGTGCCTTGCGGTTGTCCAGCGTCAGGTGTCCGAAGTCGCGGATCGCGTCGAAGTCCCGGACGGTGAAGAGCGTGTAGTCGAGCCTGCGTTCGGTGGCGAGCACGTCCGCGCCGACCACCTTGGTGGGCCGCTTGACCCGGCGGTCGCCGCACGCGGTGCACTGGTAGTTGAACCACACCTCGGTGTCCCGGGCCTGGAAGGTGCGGTTGAGGCAGTGGTTGTTGGTGAGGAGGCGGTTGTTCGGGCCGATCCGCCACGCGGTGCACAGCGACTGGCCGTCGATCAGCAACCGCGCGACGGGGTGGCTGTTGTCGAACTCGGCCGGGTGGTCGGACTTGTAGCAGACGGCGTCCTTCTTGTCGTCCCGGCCGCAGACGCTCTCCTCGCTGCCGGGGCCGGCGGGCTGGTCATCGCCCCGGCTGCCCTCGCCAGGCGTGAAGCCGCGGGCCACCCGGTCGATCTCGACGCCGTAGCTGGACAGGTCGCCGACGACGTCGCCGGCGCGTCCGGCGAGCTCCCCGCCGCGCTCGGTCAGCGACTCGGCCTTGGAGCGCAGCGTCACCACGGCGGTGTCGCCGGCGACGGACATCGCCCAGATGCCGCCGGACTCGTCGCGCGTGGTCGGAGAGTCGCCGGGCACCTTCAGCACCCGCGGGTCGGCCCGGTACGAGTGCACCTCCACGCCGTCGGGGTCGGACACCGTGACCTCGTCGCCGGGCAGCACCGCGAGCCGCGAGAAGCGCACCTTCACGTAGTCCGCGCCGGGGAAGTGGAACCGCTGCACCCGCTTGCCGGTGTAGCCGACCGCCGCGTCGACGGTCTCCTGCAGACCGACCTGCTCCGGGCGGGGGTCGGCGGTCCGCCGCGCGCCACGCTGGGGGCTGACCGGATCGGCGGCACGGCCGCGTCCGGCGACGTCGGGCTCGCTCGCGACGGTCTGGGTCAACCGCTCGCCGGGCTGGGTTGCCGACGCCGCGGCCGTGGCTGTCGCCCGCTCCGGGTCGTCGGCCGCCAGGCCACCCAGGACGAGGCCGACCGCCAGCAGCCCAGCCGTCGACGCCGACATTCGCTGCCGCCTCATGGTTATCCCCTCTGCCCGTATAACGACTGTTTTGTCTAACGACAGAGGGCGGTGCGCGACACTCGCCCAGCCGGATCATGGACAGTTTGGTCGCTGGGGGCGGGTCCGAAACTGTCCAAGATCGCAGAAGCGGGGGGCCGCGCGGCTCTCAGTCGCCGAGCGGTCGGTCTGTGCGGGCCAGCATCCGGCCCACACCGTCCCGGGTGGCCAGCACCACGACCCGGTCCTGTGCCGTCAGCACCCGGTCGTCGGGTGGAGGCCACAGCGCGTCGGCGTCCGAGTCGGCCGCCAACGCGATCACCCGCGCCTTGCCGGGGATGTGCGCGGCGGACACCGGGGCGCCGTCCAGATCACTGCCTCTCCCGATCTGGAAGTCGGCGAAGAGCAGCACCCGCCGGCCGACCGGGATGCTGTCGAACATGCCGGGCTCCACCATCGCCCGGGCGAAGTGCGGCGCCGCCAGGTACGACACGCTGCGGGACGCCGTGATCCCGAAGTGACGCTGGATCCGGGCGGCCAGGTCGCCGTCGAAGAGCCGCAGCACGATCCGCAGGTCCGTGGTCATCGAGCGGGCGCCGAGCGCGGTCTCCAGGTTCTTCACGTCGTCGCTGGTGACCGCGATCAGCGCGCGGCAACTGTCCACTCTGGCCGCGCGCAGCGTCTCCTCCCGGGTGGCGTCGCCGAGGATCACCGGGATCCGGCGCTCGTTCGCGATGCGCACTCCGGTCGCGGAGCTGTCTTGGTCGATCGCGACCACGGGCAGCCCCAGGTCGTGCAGCCGCGCCACCACGCGGGAGCCGACGTTGCCGAGGCCGACCACCACCACGTGCTCGCTGGTGGAGTCCCGCAGCCCTCCGACGGTCACCGCGAGCCGCGCGCCGACCATGCCGTCGACCACGGCGGCAGTGACCACCGGCACCAGCGCGATGCCGGAGAGCATCAGCACGGTCTGGATGATCTTCTCCCACCCGCTGCTGCCGTTCACCTCCGGGTCGCCGGCGCCGGCCGCGGTCAGCAGCGTGTAGTAGAGCGAGTCGTACCACACGACGTTTTGCACCAGGATCGTGTGCACCGCGCTGCTCACCACCAGCAGCGCGATCAGCGTGAATGCCGCGATGCGCAGCTTGCGGCTGAACATGCCGCGGATCCAGCTCCACACCACGGTGTGCGGCAGCCGCCGGAACCGGCCGCGTCGCAGCGGCTCGCTGACCTGCCCGTCGGCGATCGCCAGCACCAGGTCAGCGCTGTCGTTGTCCTCGGGAAGCACCGCGGCGGCGTCGGAGAAGTCGCTGTGCGCCACACCGCAGATGATCTTCCCGTCCGGCACCTCGACGCGGTGAGCGACGTACAGGGTGCGCT
>WHSM01000199.1 GCA_009380105.1 Micromonosporaceae bacterium | reverse complement strand
CGAGCAGGTAGCCGATCCGCAGGCCGGCCAGCCCCAGGTCTTGGTGAGGCTGCGCACGACCACCAGCCCGGGCAGGTCGCGACGGCTCGCCAGGGACTCCGGCTCACCGGGGACGGTGTCGGCGAACGCCTCGTCGACGACGAGGATCCGCCCCGGGCGGGCCAGACGCGCCACCGTCTCCGCTGGGTGCAGCACCGACGTCGGGTTGGTGGGGTTGCCGAGCATGACCAGGTCGGCGTCGTCCGGAACCAACGACGGATCCAGCGTGAAGGGCGGCGGCAGCACCACCCGGCGCACCGGGTGCCCGGCCGCGCGCAGCGCCGCCTCCGGCTCGGTGAACTGCGGGTGCACCACGACGGCCTCGCGGGCTCGCGCCGCCCGGGCGATGAGCACGAACGCCTGCGCCGCGCCGGCTGTGAGCAGCGCTTCTTCCGGGGGACGGCCGTGGCGCGCGGCCACCGCCCGTCTGGCCGGCTCCGGATCGGGATAGCGCGCGAGGCGCTCCAGGGTCGCCGCGATCGGCGCGCGGAGCCAGTCCGGCATGGGAGCCTGACGCACGTTCACCGCGAGATCCACCATGCCCGGCGCCACCTCGACGTCGCCGTGGTGCGCGAGGTCGATGTCGGGTTCTGGCTGCTGTCGCGGCACGGGTTTGATCCTGCCGCAGCGGCGGCGCGCGGCGCTCTTCGGGGGCCTAGCGGGCGCTCCGTAGGTCGGGGGCCGTTAGGGACCACATTTCTTGGTCTACTCGTTCGCCCTGGGCTTGGCCGGCGTTGCGTAGCAGGCCCTCGTAGGTGAAGCCTGCCTTCTCGGCTGCCTGGCGGGAGTCGGAGTTGCCGGCCGCCACCCGCAGCTCCACCCGCTCGAAGCCGTGCTCGCCGATCAGGTCGACCGCCACCGCGATCGTCGCCTCCGTGGCGAAGCCGAGGCCCCGCGCCGGCGCGGCGACCACGTGCGACAACTCCGTGACCTTCGCGCTCCAGTCGGTCCGGTCGGTCCACATGCAGCCGACCAGCTCGCCATCCTCGTGCCGCACCACGCCGTAGTGGTCGCCGGCCCCGGTCTCGCGGCGCTCGCCGGCCAGGGCCGTGCACCACGCCTTGGCCAGCTCCTCCACCGGCGCCGCGAACGGCAGCCATCGCTGCGTCTGGCGGTCGGCGAAGATCTCCGACACGCGTGGCGCGTCATCGCCATGAAGCGGGCGGATCAGCAGTCGCGGCGTGGAGACGGTCAACTCGGGAAAGCGGTACGACAACTCAGGCACGCCACAGATGCTGCCTGAAGCGGGCGTCCCAGGCAGCCCCATCGGCTTACGACTTGGCGGCTATCGCGCACCAGAGGTCAACCGAGCGCGCTGACGAAACGCTTGGCGATCGTGGGATACCCGGCCCAGTGCAGATTCAGGTACGAGGCGTGCACCTTCCGCCACACGAAACCCTCCGGCTGGCCGCCGCGCCACTGCCACGCGGAGTTCTCCCCGGAGCGCGGAGTCACCAGCGTGCGGTGCGCCTTGTGACCCACCACTGTCGCCCCCAACGGCGCCAGCGGGCTGGAGGCGCGGGCGATCGCGCTGCGGTAGCCGAGCACCTGACCGTTCGTCGTCTGCGCCGAGGCGTTGAGCACCCCGCACATCGGGCGCCCGTCGAACTCCTTGACCAGCCACAGCAGCCCCGCCGACTCCGCGATGACCGGCGCGCCCCGGAACGCCAACTCGGCGACCTCCCGGCACAGCGGCTCGTTCGCCGACAGCTCGTCCGCGTACAACTCGGGGAACGCGCCGCCGAACACCAGCCCGCGGGCGCCGGGCGGCAGCGCCTCGTCGCGCAGCGGGTCGAACGCGACCACCTCCGCGCCGGCCGCGTCCAGCAGCTCGATCGTCTCCGGGTACGAATAGCTGAAGGCGGGGCCGCCCGCGACCGCCACGACAGGGCGGCCCGCGGCCGGCTGGGACTGCCGCTCGGCGGCGCGCTGGCCGGCCCGCTCGGCCGGCGGCGGCACGCTCACTGCCTTGGTCTTGTCGGCGTCGCTGTCCCCGGCCTCGTCAGGGCTCGCCTCGCCGGACGCGTCGGCTGGCGGCGCGGAAGCCGGCGCCGGAGCCGAGGAGACGGGCGACGGCGCCGAGGACGCGGGCGCCGCGGACGCCGGCGCCGCAGGTCCGGGCCCGCTCGGACCGCTCGGAGCGCCCGAACCGCCCGAACCGCCCGGACCGGCCGGGCTCACCGGGGCCACGCGCGAAGCGTCAGAAACGGTGCGGAGCTGGCGGGTCGGCGGGTTGGCGGACGCCGCCGCGAACGCGTCCAGCGGCGACCACACGTCCGTTACCAGGTCCGGCGCCGACCGGGCCAGCGCCAACAGGCGCTCCAGATCCACGCACGAGGCGACCACGGAGCCCAGGCGGCGCACCGCGCGCACAGCGTCCGTGCTCCGGTCCACCACCGGAGCAACGCCGAGTTGGCGGTTCGGCAGGGGCGTGAGGGCGCGCCGTCGCAGCGCTCCCAGCACCGGCACCCCCAGGTCGCCCAGCGACTCACGGAGGATCTGCTCGTGGCGGTCGGAGATCACCCCGGTGAGCACCGCGCCGCCGAGCCACAGCAACTCGTCGAAAGAGCGGAAGCCGTGGACGAGGGCTCCCACCGACTGGCCCATCGCCGCCACGTCCACCACGAGCACCACCGGCGCCTTGAGCAGCCCCGCCACCTGAGCGGTGCTGGTGCCCTCCCCTCCGCCGGACAGGTCGTCGTAGAGGCCCATCGTCCCCTCGACGACCGCGATGTCGCTGCCAGCGGCGCCGTGGGCGAACAGCGGCGCCACCCGGTCCACACCCTGCAGCCGCGGATCGAGGTTGCGCCCGGGCTGACCGCTGGCCAGGCCGAGATAACCGGAATCGACGTAGTCCGGGCCGATCTTGAAGCCCGCGACAGTCAACCCCCGGCCGGCGAAGGCCGCGAGCAGCCCGACCGAGACGGCTGTCTTGCCGTGGCCGGATGACGGCGCCGCGATTACAAGGCGTGGGATTTCGGTCATCGACGCTCCAGTTGACGTTCCAGACCCTCCCGGAAGAGGATCTCGCGCCGCGACGTGCCGGAGTCGCGGCCCGTGGGGATTCGGGGAGGTGCCCACACAGGATGCCTCGCGCGGCCGGAGGCGCCCTTGCCGGGTCGCCTGATCCCATGGGTGGGTACCGTGCTCCAGTGTCCACCAGCCCGTCCACTCCCCCGGCCGCCACGCCCGCGACAGGCTCCAGGTACGCGTTCCTGCGCCGGCCGAGCTGGATCGCGCTGATCGTCGTCGCGGTGACGCTCGCCTCCGTCATGGTCGGGCTCGGCTTCTGGCAGCTGTCCCGCTACCACGAGCGCACAGCGATCAACGACCGCGTCGAAGCCGCCGGCCGCGCCGCGCCGAGGCCAGTCACGGACGTGCTTTCCGCGTCCCGGAACCCGTCCGAGCAGACCGCCTGGACCCGCGTGACCGTCACCGGCCGGTACGACAGCGAGCACGAGATCCTGGTCCGGGGCCGCACCGTGTCCGGCAGGGTCGGGTACGAGGTGCTCACGCCGCTGGTCCTGCCCGGCGGGACCGCGGTGCTCGTGGACCGGGGCTGGATCCCGCCCGGCGAAGGGGGCGCCGCGTCGCTGCCCGACGTGCCGCCGGCGCCCGACGGCGAGGTGACCCTGGTCGGCCGGGTGCACCTCCCGGAGAGCAGCGGCGACACCCCGGCCGAGGCGAACGGCGCGCTCCAGTCCCGCCGCGTCGACCCGGCCCGGATCGCGCCGGCTGTGCCGTACCCGCTGCTGCGCGGCTACATCCTGGTGCAGAAGCAGACCCCCGCGGCGGACGAGCGGTTCACGCCGATCCCGGTGCGCTACGAGGACCCGGGGCAGAACCTCTCGTACCTGGTCCAGTGGTGGCTCTTCGCGACGATCGCGCTCGTGGGCACCGGGTTTCTGGCGCGGCGCGAAGCCCGCCGGCTCGGCCCGGCGGCGGGAGGCGAGGGCCGCGAGGCGCGGCAGGCCCGGGACTTTGAAGGGCCGGAGACCCGGGACGAAAGGACGGAAGCTCGCCGCACGGCGCGGGTTGCGGAGCCAGAATGAGGGGTACGGGTGCTCTGCCCGCCAGATCACCTGGGCGACCAGGGGCCTCGCACGCCGAAGGAGGTGCGCCATGACGATGGCCACCACGACCAAGTGGACGATCGAGCTCAGCTTCGAAGAGGACGTCGATCACACCAGAGCGACCGCCACCGTCAACACGCCCGCCGGCGCGCAACTGCGCGGCGCTGGCCAGGCCAGGCGCAATCCACACGATCAACCGGTCCCGCGCATCGGGGAAGAGGTGGCCGGCGCCCGCGCGCTGTCGAACCTGGCGCATGAGCTGCTGGAGTACGCCGCGCGCGAGATCGAGTCGAACGTGCGGCGCGGCGACCCGGACGCCGGCTGACCGGACGGCTCGGCGCACTCGGCCTGAGCGCCCGGCCCCCGGGCGGCTAGCCTGGGCGGCCGGCTCAGGCGCTTGGCAGGCGGCCGGTGTGCAGGGCCCGCACCGTGTCGACAGTGTCGGCCTCTGCCGCGGGCTTGTCGTCCCGGTGTCGCAGCACCCGGGCGAACCGCAGCGCCATCCCGCCTGGGTAGCGGGTGCTGCTCTGCACCCCGTCGAAAGCGATCTCGGCGACCAGCTCCGGGCGGACGTGGACCGTCCACTCGTCCCGGCGGGTCTCCAGTGCCAGCAGCCGCTCGGTCTGCCAGGCGAGCATCTCGTCGGTGAGACCCTTGAACGTCTTGCCGAGCATCACGTGACCGCCGGTCTCGGGATCCCGGGCGCCGAGGTGCAGATTGGACAGGAAGCCGCGCCGCCGCCCGTGGCCCCACTCGGCCGCGAGCACCACGAGATCCAGCGTGTGCCGAGGCTTCACCTTGAGCCAGCTACCGCCCCGCCGCCCCGCCTCGTACGGCGCGTCGAGCGACTTCACCACCACGCCCTCGTGCCCGGCGTCCAGCGCCCCGGCGAACCACTCGGCGGCCTGGTTCACGGTGGACACGACCGTGCGGGGAATCACCAGGTCCGGCGGCGCCGCCCCGACCAGGGCGGTCCACCGGCGGTGCGCGGGCGCGTCCATCAGATCCTCGCCGTCGAGGTGCAGCAGATCGAAGTAGTACGACGAGAGCGGCGTCTCCTCACGCAACTGTCTCGGATCGCCTCGCCGCCCGATCCGGCTCGATGTGACCTGGAACGGCATCGGCGCGCCGTCGCCGGCCAGCGCGATCGCCTCCCCGTCGAGCACCGCCGACCGCACCGGCATCGCCCGCACCGCCGCCGCCACCTCGGGAACCCGGCTGGTGATGTCGTCCAGGCTGCGGGTGAACACCGCGACCTCGTCGCCGTCGCGGTGCGCCTGGATCCGCACCCCGTCGAGCTTCCAGTCCACGGCGGCCGGACACACCTTCGCGATCGCGTCATCCACGGTCGCGGCGGCCTGGGCCAGCATCGGGGCCAGCGGACGGCCCACCTCCAGCCGGAAGTCGCGCAGCGCCTCCGATCCGCCGGTCAACGCCACGGCCGCCACCGCGCGCAGGTCGCCGGAGAGCAGCACCGCGCGGCGCACCTCCGCTGCCGGGACCTCGGCGGCGCGCGCCACCGCGTCGGCCATCACGCCGGCGAGGGCGCCTTGCCGCACTTCACCGGTCAGCAGGCCGCGCAGATAGCGCTGCTCGTCGGCGGTGGCGGCGGCAAACAGCGCGCCGAGCAGACCCCGGCGCTCGGACTGCGAGCCGGCGCCTCGCTGAGCGCCGATCCGCTCCAGCGCCGCATCCACTGCCGCGACGGTCAAGATCGGCGTCTGGGCCGGTGGCGGCAGCTCCCGCAGGCTGGCCCAGCCGACGCCGATCTGCCGCTGCCGCAGCTCCCCCGACAGGTACGCCACGGCCGGGACCACCTCGCCAGGGTCCGCCTTGCTCAGGCAGCCGGCGAGCAGCTCAGTCTTGGCCCGCCGCGACCTGGTGGCCGCCACCGCCGCGGACGTCGCCGCGATCTCCGCCAACCACATCGGCGCGTCCTCGCTTCCCGCTCGCCGTTCCCCGATCCGGGCTGGCTACCCGGCCAGGCCAGGCGGGGCGGCCGCCTGACCCGACGACGGCGCCGCCCCGCCTGCATGGCTTGCCGCGCCGACCTGGCGGCCCAGCTTCGCGAGCAACAGCGCCTCGGCCACGCAGACCCTGGCGAACTCCCCAAGATGCAGGCTCTCGTTGACCCCGTGCGCCTGGCTGAGCGGATCCTCCACGCCGGTCACCAGCATCGACGCCTGTGGGAACATGGTGGCGAATGCTGCGATGAACGGGATGGAGCCGCCCAAACCGATGTCCACTGGGTTGACGCCGTCCCAGGCCTCGCGAAACGCCTCCCGGGCCGCGTCGTACGCCGGACCGGACGCGTCGATCGCGTACGGCGCGCCCGACTCTCCCGGAGTCACCGTCACCGTGACTCCCCAGGGAGCGTGCTCGACCAGGTGATCCAGCAGCGCCCGCATGGCCGGCGCGACCTGCTGACCGGGAGCCACGCGCATGCTGACCTTCGCGCGGGCCGCCGCTATCAAGGTGTTGGACGCGTTCTTCACGCTGGGGCAGTCGATCCCGATCACCGAGACCGCGGGCTTGTTCCAGATCCGCTCGGCGATCGAGCCGGAGCCGATCAACGACACGCCGTCCAGCAGGCCGGACTCATGCCGGAACTGCTCCTCGGTCATGTCCACCTTGCTCGGCCCCGCGGTCACCAAACCCGCCACCGCCACCTCGCCCCGCTCGTCGTGCAGCGTCGCGAGCAACCGGCACAAAGTCGTCAGCGCGTCCGGCGCGGGACCGCCGAACGCTCCGCTGTGCACCCCTTGCCGCAGCGTGCGCACCTCCACGTGGCAGTCCACGAAGCCTCGCAGCGAGGTGGTCAGCGCGGGCTGGCCGACCGCCCAGTTGGTGGAGTCGGCGATCACGATGACGTCCGCGGCGAGCAGATCCCTGTGCTCGGACAGGAACAGCCCCAGCGTCGGCGAGCCGCACTCCTCCTCGCCCTCCACGAAGACGGTCACCCCCACCGGCAGCGCGTCGCCGTGCGCCCGGATCGCGGCCAGGTGCGCGGCGACGCCGGCCTTGTCGTCGGCGACACCCCGGCCGTAGAGCCGGTCGCCGCGCTGCGTCGGCTCGAACGGCGGGCTGTCCCATTCGGCCTCGTCACCGGGCGGCTGCACGTCGTGGTGCGCGTACAGCAGGACTGTCGGCGCGCCGGGCGGCACCGGCTTGCGGGCCACCACGGCCGGGTGGCCGCCGGCGACCGAGAGGATGCGCACATCCTCGACGCCAGCGGCGCGGAACAGCTCGGCGGTCGCCTCCGCGGAGCGCCGCACGTGGCTCGGGTCGAACCCGGGAAACCCGACGCTCGGGATCCGGGCCAACGCTTCGAGGCCAGCGCGGATCTCGGGCAGGAGCCGTCGCACCTCGGTGGCGAGATCGGCGTCGGCGCGGGCGGCCACAGCGCTGTGGGGATGATCGGTCATGTGCCGGATGGTATGCCCTCGGTCCGACACCCGTCCCCGCCGGCCCAAGATCACCCCGCGCCCGCCGAGGTCACGCCAGGCCCGCGCCGGGGATGACCCGCCCGTGGTCGACATCGAGGCCATGGCGCCGGGCTTCAGCCAGTCGTAGGTCAGGGGTAGGTCAGCTCCCCCGCTCGCAGCGGAGCGAGCAGGACGTTGCCGGGAGGGGCGAGCGGACAGGCCCACGCCGGGTCGTACGCGCAGGAGGGGTTGTACGCGAAGTTCAGGTCGATCACGAGCCTGCCGGCGTCGCCGCCCAGGTCGGCGCCTTTGACGGTGTCGAGCAGGTAGCGGCCGCCGCCGTAGGTGTCAGGGCTGGCGTCCTTGACCGGGAGGAACACCCCGCCGCCGTACGAGTCGAGCCACCACACGTCCAGCGGGCCGAGCCCGGGAACCTCGACCACGCCGATCCGCTGGAACGGAACCACGCCGTCCGTTGCGGTCGGGACTTCG
>WHSM01000245.1 GCA_009380105.1 Micromonosporaceae bacterium | reverse complement strand
CCGCGGCGGGATGCTCAGGCCGCGGCGCCCAGCGGGCGGGTTGCCATCAACTCGACGGCGGTGCGCGCCCAGAGCATTCGGCGCGTCGCCGTGTCGGGGTGCTCGCCGAACTCCTGCGCCACCAGACCGGCGCAGCCCCGGGAGCCGTGGGCGCGGATGCTGGCGGCGATCGCGGCCCTGACGGACTCGACCGTGAACCGCTCCGACGGCTGCAGGTCCGACACGAACAGCGCCTCCACTCGGGCGTCGTCGATCATCTCGGTGTAGTGGTTGTGGCCCATCGTTCCGCCCTCCTGCCTCGCTCGTGCTGCCTGGCTTCACGGTTCAGAGTCCTCCCAGGAGTTACGCCATGGTGAGATCGACACGGCTCCTGGCACGAACTTGGTAATCGAGGGGACAACCTGGTGTCGAGGCGGCACTGGCCCACGCGGGGGCACGAGAACGGCCCCCGCCCGATGTGGGCGAGGGCCGTTCTCTTATGGCTTGGTGACGAGCTTAGAGCGCGCGCACCTTGTCCGCCTGCGGGCCCTTGGGGCCCTGCACGACCTCGAACTCGACGCGCTGGTTCTCGTCCAGGCTCCGGAAGCCGTTGGCCTCGATAGCCGAGAAGTGGACGAAGATGTCCGAGCCGCCGTCGTCCTGCGTGATGAAGCCGAAGCCCTTGTCAGCGTTGAACCACTTGACGGTTCCCTGTGCCACTTGCTGTCTCCCTTGTCAGAGATGTTCATCTGCCCACGGGCGCGGGCAGTTGTCGATCCGGTATGGATCGGGGGTCGGTTACCCGGTAGCGGTACCCCACCATCCCCTGATGAGAACAGCACCGCACTCGTTATCATCCACGGGCGCGACAGGCAAACCACGTACTCAGAAACGTTCGACCACTGGGCCCAACAGTACCGGTGTCTGGCCTATTCCGCTCCATGAGTCCCGGCGTGGTGTAGGCCGGGTGTCCGGATCATCCGGGTATATCCGGATTGTTAGCCGGCCTGGTCGTCCAGCGTCGCGTCCGCGGCGCTCCGTTTCACGGATTCGATGCCGTTGAGCGCCCCCTTTTTCGACGTGTACGCCTGGCCCTGCGCGATCACCTCGCCGTTGCCGGCCTTGAGCCGGAACCGGAACTGACCCCGGGCATCGGTGTAGAGCTCGAACTTTCCCGCCATTGTGCACCCCCTGGTTGTCAGGCTGAGCACATGCTGCCAGAGCATGATCGCCGGCAACCCGGGTTCGCGACTTTCCCTCCCAAACGGGCGCAAGATCGGCGATCGGAGGTCAGCGCGGCCCGCCGGTCAGGTGACGACGGGGTCCCGGGATCGCTCCTCCTGCGCGGCCAGGTGCAGCGCGGCGAGGTGGCCGAACGTCATGGCCGACCCGAGGACGGCGCCCGGGCCGGGGTACGCCCGCCCGGTCGGCGACGTGGCGACGTCGCCGGCCGCGTACAGGCCGCCGATCGGCGTGCCGTCCTCCCGCAGCACCCGGGCGTGCGCGTCGATCCGCAGCCCGCCCGTGACGCCGAAGTCTCCGGGGACCAGCCTCACCGCGTAGAACGGTGGGCGCGAGATCCGGCCCAGGCACGGATTCGGCTGGTTCCGCGGGTCTCCGTAGTAGCGGTCGTGCGCGTTGGCGCCGCGGCCGAAGTCAGCGTCGACGCCGTCCTGCGCGAAGCGGTTGACCCGGTCCACCGTGGCGCACAGGGCGTCGGCGGGGATCCCGATCCGCTCCGCCAGATCGGGCAGGCTGCTCGCCCGCCGCAGCACGCCCTGGGTGTGCCAGGCGCCGGGGAACGGCGCACGGGGGCGGAGCGCGCCGAAGGGGTACCGATCCCGGTGTCGCTGGTCGATGATCAGCCACGCGGGCAGGTTCCGGGCCGGCCCGGCCGCCGGGCCGGTGTGCGGGCCGCTTCGCGACCGCGCTCCGGGCCCGTACATGGCGCGCCCGACGTCGACGTGCGGGGCGGCCTCGTTGACGAAGCGGTGTCCGGCCGCGTCGACGACCACGCTGCCGGGCGTCGCCAGCTCCGAGCGGCAGATCCGCGGCTCTCCGGCGAGCGGGATCACCGGCGCCAGCCACGCGTCGTCCATCAGATCGACAGCGGCCCCGGCGCGGACCGCCGCGAGCAGCCCGTCGCCGGTGTTCTCGGCCGGTCCGGCGGCCCAGTCGGCGTTGGTCGGCTGGCGGTGCAGCGCCTGGCGCATCCGCGCGTTGTGTTCGAACCCCCCGCACGCCAGCACCACGCCGCGACTGGCGGTAAGCGACGCCGTCTCGCCGTCACGGAGCACCTCGACGCCGGTCACCCGGTCGCCGGAGGCGCGCAGTCCGACCAGCGCGGCGTTCAACCAGACCGGGACTCCGGCGCTGGTCAGCCCTTCGCGGAGCCCGGCCGCGAGCGCCTGTCCCATCGTCAACAGCCGCTGTCCCCGCAACCGCGCGGCCGCGTGGCGCACGGTCACCTCGCAGCGGCGCACGAACCCCAGCGGGTGGCGGGTGACCAGGTTCACCATGCGGCTGTCGTCCTGGGTGAGCGGGACGCCGGGGTACGAGTGCGGCCCGGCCGGCGCCAGCCGCTCGGCTTCGGCGCCGAGCACGCCCGCGGCCAGGGGCGCAGGGCCGACGGAGCGGCCCCACGGCGCGCCGCCGGGCGCGTCCGGGTAGCAGTCGCTGTGCTCCGGCGACCAGGTGAACGACAGCGGCGTGTGCCGTCGCACGAACTCCACCATCGCCGGCCCGCCGTGCAGGCGCGCGCGGCGCAGGCCTGCCGGCGCGCCGTGGCCCGCGACGTGCGCGAGGTACTCCTGCGCCCCCTCGGGGGAGTCGGCCGTCCCGGCGGCGCGCAGCACCTCGTTATTGGGCAACCACAGGCTTCCCGGGGAGCGGGCGGCCGCGCCGCCGAAGTGCTCGGCCTTCTCGATCACCAGCACCGACAGCCCGCGCCGCCTGGCCGTGAGCGCGGCGGTCATCCCGGCGGCGCCGCAGCCCGCCACGATCACGTCGTAGGAGAGGCGGTCGGCGGTTGCTGTCATGGCGCCTCCTCGGGCGGGCACAGAGGCGAATATCGTCTTATTTTTCCGGATCATTCGGCGGTACGCCAAGAGTCTGCGGATCACGGTCGGGCCTCAGCGCCCGGCGCCCGTCCCAAGGCCCATGCCGCAGATCACCACGGCGCGCTGGGGCGGCTGTTCGAAAATCTGCGCTAATGCGACATGATGGCCAGATGGTCGACGTACAGGACGTGCGCTGGGCGGCGCTGTCACTGCCCGAGACGACGGAGCGATCGTCGTACGGCATGCCGAGTTTTCAGGTGCGGGACAAGCTCTTCGCTCGGATTCGCGAGCAGGGCGACGCGGTCGTCGTCTGGTGCGCCAACGAGACGGTCAAGCACACCATGGCGACCTCGGATCCGACCAAGTTCTGCACCACCCCGCAGTACGACGGCTATCCGATGGTCCTGGTGCGCCTGGAAGCGGTCAACGTGACCGAGGTGTCGCAACTGCTGAGCAATTCGTGGCGACTACGCGCGCCCGCGAACCTGGTCGCCGCGGCGGACGCGTTCGCCGGGCAGCGGTCCGGCCCGGCTCCGCCCGGTTTCTGAGAAGACCTTCACAGGCCGCGCCGCCTGACCGCGGGCGTCCGGCTGGTTGTCCACGCAGCGGATGGGCCGATCGGCGCCTGGTGTGCCACGCTGTGTGCAGTCGAGCGTCGCGGCCGGGTCGGCCTGGCCGGGCGCCGACAGTCTGGCGGGCACCCCCTGGAGCGTGGCGATGGCGTTGATGCCGATAACCGACGCGGTGTTCCTGATCGGGGAGTCCCGCGAGCACCCGCTTCACGTCGGCGCCCTCCAGTTGTACGAGCTGCCCGCCGGCGCCGGCCCCGACCACGTCGGCGAGCTGCACCGCGAGCTGCTGGCCCAGCCCGACGTGGCGCCGCTGTTCCGCCGCTGCCCCGGCTGGCCGGTCAGCAGCCTGGGGCAGTGGGCGTGGGCCGACGACGACCAGTTGGACCTGGAGTACCACGTCCGGCTCTCGGCGCTGCCCACGCCCGGGCGGGTGCGGGAGTTGCTGGAGCTGACCAGCCGGCTGCACGGCTCGCTGCTTGACCGGCACCGCCCGCTGTGGGAGTTCCACGTGGTCGAAGGACTTGAGGGCAACCGGTTCGCGACGTACACGAAGGTGCATCACGCGCTGCTGGACGGCGTGTCCGCGCTGCGGCTGCTGCAGCGCAGCCTGTCCGCGGACCCGGACGAGCGGGGCATGCCGGCGCCGTGGGCGCCCCGGCCCGGGGCGTCCGACCCCGCCGACACCGTGCACTATGAGGCCCGCGCCGTCTCCGACATCGCGACGCTGCCGCTGCGCGGTCTCGCCGCGGCCGTGCGGGCCGTGGGCGGCGCGGTCGGTGAGCTGGTGAGCCTCGCCCCGGCCCTCGCCAGGTCGGTCAACGACATGCTCGGCGAGCAGGCCGCGATGCTGCCGTTCCGGGCCCCGAAGTCGATGTTGAACGTGCCGATCACCGGCGCGCGCCGGTTCGCGGCCCAGGGTTGGCCGCTGGAGCGGATCCGGGCCGTCGGCAGAGCCGGCGACGCCACTCTCAACGACGTGGTGCTGGCGATGTGCGCGGGCGCCCTGCGCCAGTACCTGCTGGAGCTCGGAGCGCTGCCCGAGCAGCCGCTGGTCGCGGCGGTCCCGGTGTCGCTGCGCCGGGGGAGAGCGGGCCGGGACTCGGCCGGCGGCAACGCGGTGGGCCTGATCCTGTGCACGCTCGCCACGCACCTCGCCGACCCGGTGGCCCGGCTGATCGAGATCAGTGGCTCGATGCGACGCGGCAAGCAGTTCTACGCGGGGATGAGCCAGTCGCAGATCACGGCGCTGTCGGCGATCCCGATCGTGTCATTGGCGCTCACGCCGATCCCCGGCATGCTGCGGATCGCGCCGCCGCCGTTCAACCTGATCATCTCGAACGTGCCGGGGCCGCCGCGGCCGCTCTACTTCAACGGCGCCCGGATGCAGGGCGTGTACCCGGTGTCGGTGCCGTACGAGGGCCAGGCGCTCAACATCACGGTCACCAGTTACGCCGGGAGCCTGGAGTTCGGGCTGGTCGGCTGCCGGCGCAGCGTGCCGCACCTGCAGCGGATGCTCGGCCATCTGGAGACGGCGCTCGCCGACCTGGAGAAGGCGACCGGCGCGGACTAACCGCGGGCTGCCCGGCGCGCCTTGTTGCGGGCGGCGATGTCGGTGCGCTCCAGCCACCATTCGGCGATCAGCAGGTTGACGATCCAGCTGAGCCAGTTGGCGACCAGCTGAGCCAGTTGGCGATGCCGATGGATCCCGACCGTGCGCCGGTCGGCGGGGATATCGCCGACGCGCTGCGCGAGGTCGCCGGCTAGCTCCATGTCCCGGGTCGCGCCGTCAGTCGGAGCTGCGCGCGATCAGGATGCCGATGATGAGGACCGAGAAGAGCGCGAGCGTGGCGCCGGCCCGTATCAGCGTGTTCCCCACTCCACTGGGCGGCTCGCCCTTGGGTCCGCGCTTCCGGAAGGCCGTGTAGACGCGCCACGCGGTCTGCGGCGAGCCCAGGACCCACACGGCGATCGCCGCGGGGATGAACAGCAAGCAGCCGATCGCTTTCATCGCTCTCCCGTCGCGCGGCGCCGTGTCGCTGACGAGTATGCCCACCGGCCGGCGCGCCCGTCTGCCCTGCCTCGGCTAGCGGCGACTGTCGGCATCGGGATCGTGCCCGAGGTAGCCGTTGAGGTAGTGCCACGACGCCGTGATGTCATCGGTGGCGCGGTGCGGCCGGCGGAGCTCGTCGACGTAGATGGCGATGTCGGCGAGGTCCCACCACAGGCGGTACAGGGCGAGGCCGGCTGCGTCGACGGGCCGGCCGGTCGCGCGGGTGTAGCTGTCGAGCACGTCGTCGGAGTCGCCGGCCGCCATCCACAGGTCCCGTTCCGGCGGGGCGACGTGCACGGTGTCCCAGTCGATGAGGCGCAGGCCGCCCGCCCCCCGGATCAGGTTGCCGGGGTGCGGTTCGCCGTGGGTGACGACCCACGCTCCTGGCGCGTCCCGCACCTGTTGGACCAGCCGGTCGAAGTCGCCGAGCAGGTGTTGGACATGATCGGCGCGGCTGGCCAGCAGCCGCCGGGCGGGCTCGGAGAACGGCCCGCCTGTCCACTCCCGGTCCAGGTCGTTCAACGCGTCCTGGAGCTGGTCCCTGCCGGGCAGGCGCAGATCCGTCCGGGGAGCGTCGGCTGCGACGATCGGGGTGGCCTGGTGAAGCTCGACGAGCAGCTGGACCACCTCGGCCCTGTCCTGCGGTCGGTGCGCGCCGAAATGCCCGGCCTCGCCCTCGACCATCGGGAACACCGAGATGGCGTGTCGGGCGCCCAGCCGCCACACGGTCGACCCGGTCCGCGTCGGGATCGGCGCGACCACGAATGCGAGGCCGGCGTCCCGTCGAAGGGCGAGCGCGGTGTCGAAAGCCCGTCCCAACCGCCCGAAGGCGGCCTCCCGCGAGCCGTCCTCCTTGGGGCCGAGATCGTTAACCGTCACGAACCACGCTCCCGCGCCGTCATCCGCCACGGTCCAGTGGTAGCTCCCGGCGCCCACCGGAAGGTACGTCATCGACTGGACCTCGACCCCCCAGCCGTCGGCCAACGCCGAGCCCAGCTCGGCGTCCTCCACACCCTCCGGCTTGTCCCTCATGAGCCGTGATTATGCCCGGG
>WHSM01000083.1 GCA_009380105.1 Micromonosporaceae bacterium | reverse complement strand
GGCCCGTCACCAGCGGGCGTAGCCGACTGTGCGGCCGTTGCCGAACACCGCGCCCGTGAAGCCGACGCCGAGGATCGTCGCCTGCGACTTCCACCGCTGCAGCACCGCTCCGCTCGTCGGCGACACGGCCACGATCTCCCCCGCGTCGGAGTCATTGATCATCACCGCGTTGCCGGTCACCGCCACCGTCGCCTGGCGGCTGGCGGTGCGGTTCCACAGCTCGGCGCCGTTCAGCGCGCTGATCGCGGTGAGCCGCCGTCCGTTCGCGCCGCGCACGATCGCGACCTGGCCGTCCGTGGCGAGCAGGCTCTCGCCAGCGCGGCCGGTCCAGCGGTCACCGCCACTGCGTACCGCCACCAGCACCGGTCGGTCATCCGGCCGGACGGCGGCGATCACACCTCCTGCCGCGACCGGGTCGGAGCGCTGCTCGCATCCGGAGCCGGAGACGGTGCCGAAGTCGAAACCGGAATGCCGCCACACTTCGGCGCCGGACGGGTTCCAGCCGCGCGCCGCGTAACGGCAGCCGCCGTTCTCCCTCGGACGCGCGGTGATGCCGAGCACCCGGTCGCCGAGCATCGCGACCCGGGTGTTCGCCCCCTCGGACAGGGAGCCGACAGCGCGTCCCGCGCGGGTGTCGACCACAGTCACCCGGCGGTCGGCGAGGGCCCCGACCAGGCGTGGCGCCCGGCCGGGGTAGGACGGGGGAAGCATCCCGTGCCGGTCCACCGCCTCGTCGAGGTCCGGATGGCCGGCGAGGCGCTGCACGGCGCCGGGGATCCTGAGGCGCCACCGGCCCGCGCCGGTGCGGGTGTCGCGGGCGCGCAGGGTGCAGCCCTCCCGGTCGCCGGGGCAGCTCACAGACAAGAGCATGTCCTCGTACGCCCACGCGTTCGCGGCCTTCGGGTCCTGCCATCGCACGGCGCCGTTGGCCGCGTCGAGCACCTCGAAGCCGCCTCCCTTGGAGCGGCCGGCCACCACGACCTCGCCGGCGGGGGTGGCCCAGTCCACGACCCGGGTCCAGGCCTGGCCGCCGTCGCCGAGCCGCCGCGCCTCCACCGCGCCGTTGAGCACCACCACCACGGTGCTGGAGGTGACGACCGCGGCGACCGGCAGGCCGTCGACGCGTTCGCTCCAGCGGGGAACCGGCTCCGACAGCTTGCCGCGCATCTTGTCCAGCGCGGCGTTGAGCGCCGGGCCTGCGTACTCCAGCGGGTTGATCCCGGTCACCAGAGACGCGCTCACGCAGAGCGCCACGACCCCGGCCAGACCCACGAAGGTCTGGAGTCTGCCCACGAATCCGCTCGACACCCCGCCCACCGTAGGGGCGGGACGGTGTAGGACCCGCCGCCACACGCCGACGGCGGGCCCTACACCGTGCGAGTCTGCTACCTCCAGAGCGCCAGGATCACCGCCGAGACCATGAGCCCGACCACGTGATAGCCGCCGGTGATGGCGACCCACACCATCGGCTGCGGCTTCATCGGGTCGAAGTAGCCGGCGAGGAAGATCTGCGAGCCTGCGATCCCGACCGCGGCGACCAGGCCGAGAACCAGGCCCTCGGCGAACGTGTCGGTCCGCGTGGCGACGGTCAGCATCGCGAGCGCGAGGACCGAGAGCAGGCTGGTGGCCGCCGGGCCGGGCTCGTCACTTGACTTGCCCGACCATGATGACCGTGTGCGGCGCGAGCCCACGGGGAGGAGCGATCCGATGACGTACCAGCCGCCGGGCCAGGGGTACGGCCAGGGCTATCCCGACCCTTCCGGGTACGGCGCTGGGCAGCCGCAACAGCCGCCGGGCGGGCCGTACCCACAGCAGCCGCCGGGCGCTCCGTACCCGCAACAGCCGCCAGCCGCTCCGTACCCACAGCAGCCCCCCGCCGCGTACCCACAGCAACCGCCGGGCGGGCCGTACCCACAGCAGCCCCCCGCCGCGCCGTACCCACAGCAGCCCCCCGCCGCGTACCCACAGCAACCGCCGGGCGTCCCCTATCAGGATCCTGTGTCGGGCATGCCGAGCGACCCGTACCAACAGCCCGGATACGGCCCACCCGGCTATCCGCCGCAGCAACCCCCGTACGGCGGCCCGGGGTTCCCGCCGCCGCAACAGCCCGGCTCGAAGGCGCCGCTGATCGTCGCACTGGCGCTGGTGGCGGTCCTGCTGATCGGAGGCATGGGCACGGTCGTGTTCCTCACCGTGAGCAACGAGGGCGAGCCGCAGGCGGCGCCGCCGAGCGCCTCCGCGAGCCCTTCGGAGAGCCCGTCGCCGTCACCATCGCCGACGCCTTCGCCGACCGAGACGGAGGAAGGCGACCGGGTCAGCGCTGACGAGTACGACAAAGACTGGGACTTCAGGCTCGGCGACGTGAAGCTGTCCGCGGACCACGTCGAAGGCTGGGACTACGACGACTGCACCGAGTTCGAGCGCAACGACGCGCTCACCGACGCCGGATGCGACTACGGGGTCGAAGTCACATACAAAGCCGAGGGCGGAAAGGTCAGGGTCTCCAACCTGTTCCTCGTGATGACCGACCAGGACGCCTCCGAGCAGGTCAACAAGGATCTCGACGACGAGGACTTCAGGCTGCACAAGGAGAGCTACCTCAAGGACTTCTCGTACGGGAAGTGGAAGCGCAAGTTCAACGGCAGGTACGTGGTGATCACCATCTGCACCGCCGCCAAGTCGGTCAGCGAAGAGAAGGCGGGCAGGTACCTGCACTACATGAACGCGGACATGTCCGCCGCGTTCTCGTTCCGCTGACGATCGCCTGACGGCGCCGCTGGCCTCACTCGGAACTGGTGTGGTCGGCGGCCGCGTCCACCAGCGGCAGCACCCGGTACGGGATCTGCTCGGCCAGCGCGATGATGGTCGACGCCCGGACGATCCCGGCGTAGGACACCAGACCGTCGATCACCCGCTGCAGGTCGGCGTTGGAGCGGGCGACGATGCGGCACAGCAGGTCGCCGCCGCCGGTGATGGTGTGGACTTCGAGCACCTCCGGGATCGTGGCCAGGTGCGCGGCCACCGCGTCGTGCCCGCGGCTCTGCTTGATCTCCAGCGTGACGAACGCGGTGACCGCGTAGCCGAGGGCTTCCGGGGACACCTGTGGGCCGAACCCGCGGATCACCCCGCGGGCGATCAGCTTGTCCAAGCGCGCCTGGACGGTGCCGCGCGCCACCCCGAGCCGCCGGGAGCACTCCAGCACCCCGATCCGGGGTTGGGCCGCGAGCAGCTTCACCAGGCACGCGTCCAGTTCGTCTAAGCTGTGCATGTTGACCAGCTTATCGGCGTACACACTGCTGGATTTGCACAATCTGACCAGGTCACAGGCCTGCGGTTGCCCACTGCCGCAACCAGAGTGATGCTGCCGGTGAACCCACGAGCGAGCCTTCACAAAAGGAGCAGCCATGACGCGTGCAGTCCAGCGGCCAGTCGTCGACGAGATCAGCGCCGACGAACTCGTGGGCGCGGTGCCGCACGACATCTCCCAGGACCCGTTCCCGGTCAAAGGCGTCGACCACCTGCGGTTCATGGTCGGCAACGCCAAGCAGGCCGCGCATTTCTACGCCACGGCGTTCGGCATGACGCTGGTGGCCTACCGCGGCCCGGAGAGCGGCAGCCGGGACTACGCCGAGTACGTGCTGACCTCGGGCGCGGCCAGGTTCGTGCTCACCGGCGCCGTGCACGCCGGCACAGTGGGCGGCGATCACCACGGCCGGCACGGCGACGGCATCACCAACATCGCGCTGGAGGTGCCCGACGTCGACAAGGCCTATCAGCACGCGATCGACCAGGGGGCGTACGGCCTGGAAAAGCCGCACGACGTCGCCGACGCGCACGGCACGGCCCGCCTCGCCGCGATCGCCACGTACGGCGAGACCCGCCACGCCCTGATCGACCGGTCGGGCTACGACGGGCCGTTCCTGCCGGGCTTCGTCGCGCGGGCGCCCGTGGTCGACCGGAGCGCCGCGATCGCGGCCGGGACGCAGCCGAAGCGGTTCTTCCAGGCGATCGACCACGTCGTCGGCAACGTCGAACTCGGCAAGATGAACGAGTGGGTGCACTTCTACCACCAGGTCATGGGTTTCGAGAACATGGCCGAGTTCATCGGCGACGACATCGCCACCGAGTACTCCGCGCTGATGTCGAAGGTGGTCGCCAGCGGCACCCGCAAGGTGAAGTTCCCGCTGAACGAGCCCGCCGCCGGCAAGAAGAAGTCGCAGATCGACGAGTACCTGGAGTTCTACGGCGGGCCGGGCGCGCAGCACGTCGCGCTCGCCACCAACGACATCCTCGCGACCGTGGACGCGATGCGGGCGGCCGGTGTGGAGTTCCTGGAGACGCCGGACTCGTACTACGACGACCCGGAGCTGCGGGGGCGGATCGGCAAGGTGCGGGCGCCGATCGAGGAGTTGAAGCGACGCAAGGTCCTCGTGGACCGGGACGAGGACGGCTACCTGCTGCAGATCTTCACCAAGCCGGTGCAGGACCGCCCGACCTTCTTCTTCGAGCTGATCGAGCGCCACGGGTCGATGGGGTTCGGCAAGGGCAATTTCAAGGCGCTGTTCGAAGCGATCGAGCGTGAGCAAGAGCGCCGCGGCAACCTGTGAACGGGGGGTGACGGCTTCATCGATCGGGTCCGGCAGGATGGGGCACATGAGCGAGGACGGCATCGCGCCGGGGTGGTACCCGGATCCGATCGACAAGAGCGTGCAACGGTACTGGGACGGCGAGCAGTGGATCGGCCGCCCCATACCGGTCGACGCCACGCCGCCCGAGACGCCACCGGAGCCGGAACCCGAGCCGGCGCGGGCGCTGGCCGAGCCCGACATGATTCCCGCTCAGGAGTCGCCAGGGACGGTGGGCCCGGGCGAGCCGGGCGCCGGCCAGCCGCCGGACTCACGTTCGCCGCAGCACCCCGGCGAGCCGGCGCCGGGACAGCGCCCGTCGCAGCTCGCGCCGCCGGTCGCGGTCGAGAACGTCCACATGGGAACCCGGACCCTGGTGCACGGCAAGCCGCTGGCGCCGTTGTCCGCGCGGTTCATGGCGCGGTTCGTCGACATCCTGGCGGTGCTCGGGCTGAACATCCTGGTGAACGGCTGGTTCGTCTACCAGTGGTGGCTCGAGATGGCGCCGGTGTACGCCGAGACCCAGCGCTGGCTCGCCGGCCAGATCCCCGAGCAGCCGGCGCCCACCGACCGCGCGGCCAGCCTGCAGTGGGCGATCATGCTGATCGGGCTCGGTCTGTGGTTCGCGTACGAGGTGCCGGGCGTCGCGTCGCAGGGCCAGACTTTCGGCAAGCGGCTGTTCGAGGTGAAGGTGATCCGGTACGACGGGAACAACCCAGGGTTCCGGGCCGCGTTCGGGCGATGGCTGTTCCTCTCCTCGCCGATGCTGCTGCTGATCTGCCTCGCGCCGCTGCTGGTGGTGAACCTGCTCTGGTGCACGTGGGACCGCCCGCTGCGCCAGTGCCTGCACGACAAGTTCGGCCGCACCGTGGTGATCCAAGCCGACCGCGCCACCGCTGCCGCCGATGACGAGACCAGAGATCAAGCGGACACCCGCACCTAGCTGCTCGCCCGGAGACACCGGGCCGCTCGCACCGAGGAGATGACCATGAGTCGCCTGACCCGCGCCGACCTGGACGCGCTCCCGTCGTACGTGCCCGGGCGCAACCCATCCGACCTGGCCCGCGAACTCGGGCTGCCCGAGGCGATCAAGCTGGCCAGCAACGAGGTGCCGTACGGTCCGCTGCCCGGGGTCACCGAGGCGATTGCGACAGCCGCGGCCCAGGTGCACCGCTACCCGGACATGGGCGTGGTGGCGCTGCGGGACCTCATCGCCGAGCGGTACGGCGTGAGCCCCGACCGGGTGGCCACCGGCTGCGGCTCCGTCGCGTTGACCGAGCACCTGGTCAAGGCCGCGATGCTGCCGCGCGACGGGATCGTCTACGCGTGGCGGTCGTTCGAGGCGTACCCGATCATCAGCGCGGGCGCAGCCGCGACCAGCGTGCGCGTGCCGAACACCGCCGAGCACGGCCACGACCTGGACGCGATGGCGGCGGCGATCACCGACAACACCCGCGTCGTGCTGGTCTGCAACCCGAACAACCCGACCGGCACGGTGGTGCGGCGGGCGGCGCTGGAGCGCTTCGTCGACCTGGTCCCGGCCGACGTGCTGGTGGTGATCGACGAGGCGTACCGGGAGTTCGTCACGGACGCGGAGGTCCCGGACGCGCTGGCGCTGTTCGGGGACCGGCCGAACGTCGTGGTGCTGCGCACCCTGTCGAAGGCGTGGGGCCTGGCCGGGCTGCGGGTCGGATGGCTCGCCGCCGCCCCCGAGGTCGCCGACGCGGTCCGCAAGGTCGTGACACCGTTCTCCACGAACGCGGTCGCGCAGGCCGCCGCGATCGCGGCGCTAGGCGCTCCCGACGAGATGCGGCGCCGGGTCGACCTGGTGACCTCGGAGCGGGAGCGGGTGCACAAGGCGGTGCTGGCGCTGGTCCCCGACGTGCCGGAGACCCAGTCGAACTTCGTGTGGCTGCCGCTGCGGGACGGCGCGGCGCCGTTCGCGGCGGCGTGTGAGCAGCGCGGCGTGATCGTGCGGGCGTTCGCGGGCGACGGGGTGCGGGTCACGATCGGCACACCCGAGGAGAACGACGCCTTCCTAGCGGCGGCCGAAGCGACCCTCAAGCCCTGACTGCTCCCTACGCAGCGGCGGACTCGCTTGCGGCGGCGAGGTCTTCCAGGTCCTGACGCAGCGCGCCCTCGATCACCCGGGCGACCATGCCGCCGAAGAACGCGGCCAGGACCCGGTTCGCGAGCGGCTGCGGGCTCGCGTCGAACCGCACCCACATCCTGGTGTGCCCGTTGCGCGGCGTGAACTCGTACTCCATGCGGTAGTCCTCGTCCGCCGCGTGGGATTCGATCGCGCACCGGTGCGGGCGCTCCATGGACACCACGCGCAGCTGCTCGGTGACCGGCCCGGCGCGAAGGGTGCGCGTCTCCTGCCAGGCGGCGCCGACCTTGAACGTGCCGTCGGAGAGGATCTCGACCGCGTCGACGGTGGACATCACCTCCGCGCGAGCCGGCAGATCCGTGAAGACCTGCCACACACGCTCCACCGGCGCCCGCACCAACCGGGCGACCTCGATGGTGGAGTGCGCGCCGCGCATGTGTTCACGGTACGACGAACCGCCTACCGAACACGAGAGTTCTCGATCAACTAGATCCGGCAATCGCGGGGCGAATCGCGCCCGTCACCTCGCCGAGGCCGACCATCGTCCCGCCCGGGCCCGGCGCGAACCCGGTGATCGTCACCGTGTCGCCGTCTTCGAGGAACGTGCGCTGCGCGCCGTCCGACAGCGTCACCGGCTCGGCCCCGGACCAGGTCAGCTCCAGGAAACAGCCCCGCTGCCGCTTCTCTGGCCCGGAGACGGTGCCCGAGGCGTAGAGGTCTCCGGTGCGCAGCGACGCCCCGTTGACGGTCAGGTGGGCGAGTTGCTGCGCCGGGGTCCAGTACATCTCCCGGAACGGCGGCTCGGCGACCACGGTCCCGTTCCAGCTCACGGACAGGCGCAGGTCGTACCCGGGTCCACGGCCTTTGGACAGGTACGGCAACGGCGCGGGATCCTGCGGCAGGGCCTCGACCTCGGCGGCGCTCAGCGCGTCGAGCGGCACCACCCACGGCGAGATCGACGTGGCGAACGACTTCCCGAGGAACGGCCCGAGCGGCTGGTACTCCCAGGCCTGGATGTCCCGGGCCGACCAGTCGTTGAGCAACACGATCCCGAACACGTGCTCGGCGAACTGGTCCGCCGGCACCTGGGAGCCGAGCCGGGACGGCGTTCCCACCACGAACCCGACCTCGGTCTCGATGTCGAGCCGGGTGCTCGGCCCGAAGACGGGATCCGGCGAAGGCGCCGAGTCCCGGGCGTTACGCATCGAGGGAGTCGGCGCCTTCGTGCCACGACGCTGGCCGGACGGCCTCACGATGTCGGCGCCGGAGACCACGACCGTGCCGGAGCGGCCGTGATAGCCGACGGGCAGGCGTTTCCAGTTCGGCAGCAGCGGCGCCTGGTCCGGGCGGAACATCCTGCCGACGTTGGTCGCATGGTGCTCGAAGCAGTAGAAGTCGACGTAGTCGGCCACCTCGAACGGCATCCGCATCGTGACCTCGGCGAGCGGGACCAGCAGCGGCTCCACGGCCGTGCGGTGCGCCGGATCGGTCAGCAGCTCGGTGATCCGGGTCCGCGCCGCGGTCCACGCCGCGCGACCGCGCGCCATGAAGGCGTTCAGCGTCCGGCCGGCGAACCCGCCGTCGCCGTCGCCCAGCACGCCGTCGGACTCGATCAGGTCCGCCTCCTCGGCGGCATGGAGGTCGAGCACGGCGTCGCCGACCCGCACCCCGATCCGGGCCTCGTCCGGCTTCTCGGAGCGGGTGAAGACCCCGTACGGCAGGTTGTGGATCCCGTACGGGTCGCCGGGGCTGAGGTCGAGCCAGGTCATCGGAGCTCCTTCGAGTGTTCCGTGAGGTGAGTGGGTTGACCAAGGAGGCCGATCCAGGTCGTCGCTGGCAAGGCGGACGACGAAGCCTGTGGCGGAGCCACCGGCGAGGAGGACAACGCGGCCAGCGGCGGGCTGGGCGGCCGAACGGTCAAGTCACTCACCTCACGGAACACTGACGAGGCCGAGTGTGATCAGGTCGTCCAGCGGCTCGGGGATGCTGCACGTGCCGAAGCCGACCCACAGCGGGCGCGGGCTGGCCAGCATGGGACGGACCGCCTCGATCAACGGCAGCGGGTCGACCAGCGCGAGCAGCTCCGCGACAGCGTTCGCGTCGGCGCCCTGGGCCGCCGCGCCGCTCGCCGCGAGCACGTTCAGGAAGCCGTGGTGGGTGAAGCCGGTGGCCGGGTCGGTGTGGCGCACCGCGTGATGCAGGCCAGCGGTGAGCTTGAACCGCAGCCCCCGCTGGGCGCACGCCACGATCACGAGAGCCAGCTCCTCCGGCGTGGGGAACAGCTCGGCGGCGAGCCCGCCGGTGCGGAACTTGGCGTGGGCGCGGCCCGTCTCGCCGGCCAGCACGTCCAAGGCTGCGAGGCAACCGTACGTGAGTGGTATCTCGGCGTACACATCGAAAGGTTTGTCCCCGCGCCAGCTGATCAGGTCCCGCAGGCCGGGCAGCGGGTCCTCGCCCCGTTTGGCGACGGCGATCTCAACCTGCCGCACCAGAACCCGCCCGCTGCGGGGAATCTGACCGAGCGCCTGGTCCACGCCGCCGAGGCCACTGTCGCCGATGATCCCCACCTCGAGGAACTCCATGGCGCGGGCTTCCTCGATCAGCTCGGTGAACTGCGAGGACCGCACCAACAGCGGGCCGACCAGGTCGGCGTGTCGGCTGCCGCGGTGCGTCCGGTGCGCGGACACCGCGTCAGGCAGCGACGCGTTGCCGGGCGGGAAGACCGCCGCGTCGTCGACCAGCCCTTTGAAGATCTTCGGAATGCTTGACACGGTCCCCCAACCTAGTCGACGCTCTAAATAGAGGACAAGAGCGTACGCATATCGAACGCCCCGCGATCGGCCTCGGAGACCTTGAAATCGTAGTGGGCAGATGGCCCGCCGGAACTCAAGATCGCGAACGTGGGCCGACGGCGACGATGCAGGAGGACAGCAGCGATGCCGTATTACCGCAGTGTTGGTGAGACTCCGCGGAAGCGGCACACCGCGTTCCGCCAGCCCGACGGGAGCCTGTACGCCGAAGAGCTGATGGGCCAGGAAGGCTTCTCCAGCGACTCCTCCCTGCTGTACCACCGTCATCTGCCGACCGCGATCGTCGCCAGCGAGGCCCACCACGCGCCCGACTGGCGGCGGATGCCGAATCACCCGCTCAAGCCCCGCCACCTCAAGACCCACAAGCTCGACGTCAGCGGCAGCGACCCGATCCTCGGCCGGCAGCACCTGCTCGCCAACAACGACTGCCGGATCTCGTACGCCGTCGCCGAGATCCCGAGCCCGCTCTACCGCAACGCGATCGGCGACGAGTGCATCTACGTGGAGTCCGGCGAAGCCCGGGTGGAGACTGCGTTCGGGGCGCTGGACATCGCGACCGGCGACTACCTGATCATCCCCACCTCGGTGGTCTACCGGATCATCCCGCGCGGCACGCTGCGCACCCTGGTGGTGGAGGCCACCGGGCACATCGGCCCGCCGAAGCGGTACCTGTCGGTGCGGGGCCAGTTCCTGGAGCGGTCGCCGTACTGCGAGCGGGACGTCCGGGGCCCGTCGGAACCGATGCTCGCCGACGGCGAGGACGTCGAGGTGCACGTGCAGCACCGGCTCGGCGCCGGCGCGACCTGGACCAAGCTCACCTACGCCCACCACCCCTTCGACGTGGTCGGCTGGGACGGCCACCTCTACCCCTGGGCCTTTTCGGTGTACGACTTCGAGCCGATCACCGGCCGGGTGCACCAGCCGCCGCCGGTGCACCAGACCTTCCAGGGTCCGAACTTCGTGATCTGCTCATTCGTGCCACGCAAGGTGGACTACCGGGAGAACGCGATCCCGGTGCCGTACAACCACCACAACGTCGACTCCGACGAGGTGCTGTTCTACACCGGCGGCAACTACGAGGCGCGCAAGGGCTCCGGCATCGAGCAGGGCTCCATCTCACTGCACCCGTCCGGCTTCACGCATGGACCGCAGCCGGGCGCGGCCGAGGCGTCGATCGGGGCCGAGTACTTCGACGAACTGGCCGTCATGGTGGACACGTTCCGGCCGCTGGACCTCTGCGACCCGGCGCTGGCCTGCGAAGACACCGGCTATGCCTGGACCTGGGCGAGGCGCCAACTCGACCCCGACACCCCACCCGAAGTCGACCCATCGACCGGCTGACGCGCCCTGCCGCGCGGGCCGGAAGATCAGGAGGGGGCGTGGCGTTCTGACTGGGGCGTCACCCTGCTGATGACCTTCGTGGGACGCACACGGCAGACCACTCGGGTCTCCTGCGGGCGGTGCTTCCACGGCTTGCCGTGGTACGCGCGCGACAGCTCGTCGATCAGCACGTCGCCGCCCTCCTCGGTCATCGACACCTCGCCCCGGATCTCGGCGTAGAAGTAGGGGTCCTCCGGGTCGTACAGGCAGAGGCTGACCCGCGGGTTGCGCTCCATGTTGCGGGTCTTGAGCCGGCCCCGGATCGTCGAGAACAGCACCTCGTCGCCGTCCCGTCTCACCCAGATCACGCTCGACTGCGGCGCCCCGCCGCTGCTGACCGTGCTCAACACCGCGAACACCTTCGCATCCAGCAGCTCGCGAGCCTGATCCGGCAACTCGACACCCACGTGTGCTCCTTCTTCGGTGAACTTCGCTGAAATCACGGTCTGGGGTCCTCGAAATCCGCCCGCACGACGAACATGATGATCAACGCTGCCACGCCCGCCACGATCACGGCGCCCAGCGCCCACGGCGCCGCTGTCACGGCGTACACCAGCATCAACACCGGCGCAGCCGCCACAGCGAGCACGGCGCGGGCCAGCCACGGATCCACCCGCTGCAAGGCGCCGAGCGCGCCGCCGGCGGACCCGGGGAGCTGCGCCACGCTCAGCAGCAGCGCGACCAGCGCGCCGACACCCAGCACGCCCGCGAACAGCTGACTCTTGCCGAGCACGGCGACCAGCACCGGCGCGGTCCAGCAGTAGATGCTGCCGAACAGCACAGTGCGACTGAAGTGCTCCCGCAACTGCTCCGCCAGCGCGGGGTCCACAGGCTCAGAGTCCGGTGGCCGCGCCGGGCCCCACGGCTGCTCCGGGCTGGTCTCCGGTGGGAAGCCAGCCGGGTCCTGGGAGTCCGGCCAGATGGGCGCGGCGGATGTCGCCTCGTCCGCGCGGCCGAGCGCCACCAGCGCCTGGTTGCGCACATCCTGGGCGAGCGCGTGGCCGGGAGCGAGGCTGATCGCCGCGTCCGCCGAACCCAGCGCCTCGTGGGCCCGGCCGGCTCTCAGGCAGACGTACGCCAACAGAGCCAGCGCCTCGATGTCGGCCGCGTCGGCGGCGAGGGCCGCTCGCAGCTCCTGCTCGGCTTCGTCGTACCGCCCGAGGTCGGCGAGCAGCTCGGCCCGCCGCACCTGTTCGCCCCGCGACGCCGACACGCAGCCAGCCTACGACCCCGGGTCCGACCCGGGCGGCGACGGGTAGACCAGCGCGGTGGCGACAGCGGCGAGCCCTTCGCCCCGGCCGGTGAACCCCAGGCCGTCGGTGGTGGTGGCGGACAGTTGCGCCGGCGCGTTGATCGCGTCGGCGAGGAGCCGCTGCGCCTCTGCTCTGCGGGCTCCGAATCTGGGGCGCACACCGATCACCTGGATCGCCACGTTGCCGATCTCGAAGCCGGCGGCGCGGACCCGGCGGGCCGTCTCCTTCAGCAGCGCGATCCCTGAGGCGCCGGCCCACTGCGGCTCCGAAGTGCCGTAGTGCGTGCCGAGATCGCCCAGACCCGCGGCGGAGAACAGCGCGTCACAGGCGGCGTGCGCGGCCACGTCGCCGTCGGAGTGCCCGGCGAGGCCGTCGACGCCTTCCCAGAACAGCCCGGCCACCCAGCACGGCCGGCCGGGCTGGTACGCGTGGACGTCGGTCCCGATCCCCACCCGAGGAACGATCATGAACTCCGCTCCATGCGCTCGCCCAGCAAGCCAGGCTCCTCCAGCAACCCAGGCTGCTCCAGCACGTCAGCCTCGTCCAGCAGCAGCTCGGCGACGGCCAGGTCGTGCGGCCGTGTCACCTTGAGCGCCTGCTCGCTGCCGGGAACGGTGTGCACCGGGAGGCCCAGACGCTCCACCAGACCGGCGTCGTCGGTGGCCGACTCGCCGGCCCTGCGATGAGCCTCCCACAACACGGCGCGGTGAAAGCCCTGCGGCGTCTGGACGAGCCGTAGCGAGGTGCGGTCGACGGTGGCGACGACCCGGCCGTCCGCGTCCACCTGCTTGACGGTGTCGACCACGGGCAGCACCGGGATGACCGCGTCGTGGCCGGCGCGGACAGCGGCGGCTACGCGCTCGGCCAGGTCGGCCGGGGCCAGGGCGCGGGCGGCGTCGTGGACGAGGACGATGTCGTACGCCTCTGGAGCGGCCTCAAGCGCTGAGGCCACGGAGTGCTGCCGCTCGGCGCCCCCGGCCACCACGGTCAACTCGGCGCCGGCGGTCCCGTCCAGGAGTGCGCGCACATCCGCCTCGGAGCCGGGCGGAGCGGCGATGACGACGTGCCCGATCGACGGCGCGGCCGCCAGGCGGCGCACCGCGTGGGAGAGCAGGGATTCGCCGCGCAGCTCGCGCAGCGCCTTGGGCGCCCCGGGGCCGAGCCGCACGCCACGTCCCGCAGCAGGCACCAGCGCGACAGTGTCAGTCATAAACCCAGCCTGACGCACGCCCAACCCGAAGACCCACTCAACCCGGCTGCGGCTGTCGTCGGCCCGCCCAGCGTGCCGCTGCCAAGGCCGCAGGGAGCGCCGT
>WHSM01000130.1 GCA_009380105.1 Micromonosporaceae bacterium | reverse complement strand
GCCTCCTCCGCCTGCCCGTTGTCGGCGGCCCGCGTGCCGGCCTGCGCCGGCGCCTCGGACGAGGCCGGCGCGGCGGGCTGCGCGGGCGCGCCCGGGTCGGCGCCGGGCAGCGTCGGCTGAGTCGCCGCCGTCTCGCCACCTGAAGGGCCGCTAGTGCCTGAAGTGTCTGTCACGTCATGTTCTGCCACGTCCGTACCCTTCTGGGGGCGGGCAACATGTCCAACCTGGCCGGACTCAGCGGCGCCGGCCTGTCTCCCCTGAATCGCCGAGATCAACTCGCCCTTGCGCATCCGCGCAATCCCGGTGATGCCGAGGGACATGGCGAAGCTCTGCAACTCCGGCATCAGCATCGCTTGCAGCCCCGAGCCAGAGCGCCTACGTGGAGGGGCGGCTTCCGCCGCATCCGCCTGCGTGGCGTCCGCAGCGTCGGCGTCCGACGTCAGGTCGGTGGTGTCGCTCAATGGATTCCTTTCCTAAGTGAGGCCCGGGCAACCGCCGGATATGGGCGGCGGCCGGCCCGTGGGTGCGCCCGCATACTTCTCACGGGACCAGAGGAGCCCGACGGCTGGCGCAGCGGACACGTGCGTTCGCCGTCGACATGCGATCTTTTGGGTACGGTGCAAGCGCCATAAAGGCAGGGGATGCCATAGATGACCGGGGTCCTTGCCCCGTAGAGATCGCACGCGCTTGGCGGCTGCTCTACCCGCAGCCTAGCCAAAGCACCTACCAGCAGCAACAGTAACCCGCCCCGGCGTGTTCCCGCGCTGCCTTTGACAGACATGATCGCCGTTTCAGGCACGAACCGGCAATCCCACTGCACTTTCGGACCTGAAACAGCGATCTTCCTGGTCACGCCGCCTCCGGGCGCCCCGACCAGCGACGTTATGTCCCAGATCACCCACCTCGGCGCATGGGCAGTGGGTGATGTGCGCCTCGGGGCAGGCGGGCGGATCCCGGCTGGGGTCGGGCTAACGGCTTTCGCCGTGGGGCGGGACGACTGCCGCTCCGTCGCGCGAGACGGCCAACTCGCGCATGTCGAAGCCGGCGGAGGCGAACCCCGTCAACTCCTCCCCCGGGCGCGGCAACGCCAGCACGCTCGGGCCCGCCCCGCTGATCACGGCCGGCACCCCGGCGGCGCGCAGGCGCCGCACCAGCGCTATCGAAGGCTCCATCGCCGGCGCCCGGTAGTCCTGGTGCAGTCGGTCCTCGGTCGCGGTCAGCAGCAGCGACGGGTCGCTGGTCAGCGCGTGCACCAGCAGGGCGGAGCGGCCGGCGTTCGCGGCGGCGTCGGCGTGGGGCACCCGCTCCGGCAACAGCCCTCGCGCCTCCTCGGTCAACCCGCGCCGCGACGGCACGAACACCGCCGGCCGGAGCCCCGGGGCCGGCTCCAGGCGCACAGCGTGCGCCCCGTCCTCCGACGTCCAGGCGATCGTGAAGCCCCCCAGCAGGCACGGCGCCACGTTGTCGGGGTGCCCTTCCATGCTGGAGGCCAGCCGCAGCACCGCCGCGACGTCGAAGTCGGCGTCGGAGGCGGCCTCGACAGCCAGCGCCCGGGCCAACAGGATCCCCGCGACGATCGCGGCCGAGGACGAGCCGAGGCCCCGGGCGTGCGGGATACGGTTCCGACAGCGCACGGTCAGACCGGGTGGCCGCCCGCCCAGGTGGTCGAAGGCGGCGTGCATCGCCCGTACCAACAAATGGTCTTCGTCGAGCGGCACCTCGCCGGCGCCCGCGCCCTCCACGGTGACCTGCACCCCGGCCGGCGCCACCGCGGCCTCGATCTCGTCGCAGAGATCCAGCGCCAGGCCGAGCGCGTCGAATCCCGGGCCGAGGTTGGCGCTCGTCGCGGGAACCCGCACCCGGACCGGATGCGACTGGTACGCCGGATCTGCCATGAAGTGATCATGGACTCCGGCGCCGGAGCGTGCAACACGGCGGACGGGTCAGGGCGAGTCAGGTCGCGTCGGGGTCGCCGGGCTTGCCGGGGTCGCGCAGCAGGCGCATCGTGGCCACGCGCCAGACGATCGCGTAGACCAGGGTCGCCGAGCCGCACACCCCGATCACCACCTGCGGGCCGAACCGGTCGGTGAATACCCCGGCCGCGGCCTGGCTCAGCGACACCGCCGCCATCGCGATCATCATGTCGGCGGCGAAGACCCGCCCCCGCAGCGAGTCCGGCACCTCGGTCTGCAGCGCGTAATTGGACATCACCCAGTTCCCGCCCCCGGCCATGTGGGCGACCACCACCAGCAACAGCACCAGCCAGAACCAGGGCGCGACGCCGACGAGCAGGTAGCAGACCCCGTACGTCCCCATCGAGATCGCCAGGCCCGGCAGCAGCCGGCTCGGGGAGGCCAGCACCGCGCGCAGCAGCAGCGGGCCGATCAGCGCGCCGAGGCCGCGGGCGCCGTACAGGAGCCCGATCCCGAACGCGCCGGCCCCGAACACCGACGTGGCGAGAATCGGGAACGCCGCCAGCACCCCGTTGCCGAACCCGACCGCCGACTTCACGGTCACCAGCGCCCGGACCCGCGGGTGGGACGCGATGTGCCGCAACGCCTGGCGCAGCGCCGCTGACGCCTTGAGCGGCTCGGCGCCGTGCCCTTCGGACTGCAGCGGCCGCCGCACCCGGACGGTGATGACCGCCGCCAGGGCGAGGCACACCGCTCCGATGCCGAAACTGGGGTACGGGCCGACCAGGCTCGCGATCAGTCCGCCGAGCGAGGCGCCGACCACCAGCATGGTGCCCCAGGCGCTGCCGGCGATCGCGTTCGCGGTCGGGAGATCCTCGCGGTCGACCAGGTTCGGCAGCGCCGCCTGCGCCGCCGGGTAGTAGAGGGCCTTCGCCGCGGCGATCGCCACGATCGCCGCCAGCGCCAGCCACGCCGTCGCGGCCGAGCGCACGAAGAGCAGGAGCAGCGCCGCGCCGACGCTCGCCACGTTGCCGCCGATCAGCAGCATCCGCCGGTCGAGCCGGTCCGCGAGCGTCCCGGCGTACGGGAGCAGCACCGCGATCACGCTCGTGTCCACCGCGAGCACGATGCCGCCCCACGCCCCGCCGCCGGTCAACGCCGAGAGCAGGGCGAGCAGCGGGATCATCAGGAACCAGTCGCCGCCGAAGACCACCAACTGGGCGATCAACAGCCGTCGGAAGTCGGGGTTGCGGCGTACCAGTGATAAGGCGCGACCCACGGACCGGCAGCTTACTTTCCACACGACCCGCCCGGGCGGCTCCGTGACGGCCGCCACGTGACTGGCCGGATCCGGACCGTGGGGGTTCGGTCAGGCCAGGCCGAGGGCGGTCGCGGCGGCGGCGGCGTCCACCGGGATCGTGGTCGGCGCCGGCGCGATCGACACGGCCCAGTCCGGGTCCTTCAGCCCGTGTCCGGTCACGGTGCAGACGACCCGCTCCCCGTGCTGCACCGCGCCCTGCGACGCGGCCTGCAGCAGGCCCGCGACGCTCGCCGCGCTGGCCAGCTCCACGAACACCCCTTCGGTGCGCGCCAGCAGCTTGTACGCCTGCAGGATCTCCCGGTCGGTGACCGCCGTGATGGCCCCGCCGGACTCGTCGCGCGCGTCGAGCGCCCTGGTCCACGACGCCGGGTTGCCGATCCGGATCGCCGTGGCGATCGTGGTCGGGTCGCGCACCGCCTCACCGGTCACGATCGGGGCCGCGCCCGACGCTTGGAAGCCGAGCATCCGGGGCCGGCGCTTGGCGTTGCCCGCGTCGTGGTCCTCGGTGTAGCCCTTCCAGTACGCCGTGATGTTGCCGGCGTTGCCGACCGGGATGCAGTGCACGTCCGGGGCGTCGCCCAACTCCGCGACGATCTCGAACGCCGCCGTCTTCTGCCCCTCGATGCGGTGCGGGTTCACCGAGTTGACCAGCGCCACCGGGTAGTCGATGGCGAGCTTCGACGCCAAGCTGAGGCAGTCGTCGAAGTTGCCGTCGACCTGCAGCAGCTTCGCGCCGTGCACCAGCGCCTGCGCCAGCTTGCCCAGCGCGATCTTGCCCTGCGGCACCAGCACCGCGCAGGTCAGGCCGGCCCGCACGGCGTACGCGGCGGCGGACGCGCTCGTGTTGCCGGTGGACGCGCAGATCACCGCCTGGTTCCCGGCCTCCACGGCCTTGGAGATCGCCACGGTCATGCCGCGGTCCTTGAACGAGCCGGTCGGGTTAGCCCCCTCGACCTTGAGGTAGACCTCGCACCCGGTGCGGTTGGAGAGAGTCGGCGCCGGCAGCAGCGGCGTGCCGCCTTCCCGCAGCGTGATGACGGGCGTGGCGTCGGTGACGGGCAGCCGCTCCCGAAACTCCGCAATCAAACCCCGCCACATGATGTGCCTCTCCGCGTGTCCCTCGTGGTTTGTTGGATCACTCGCCCTCGACCCGCATCACGCTGGCCACCTCGCGCACGATGTCCAACTCCGCAAGCGTGTCGATGGTCGCGCGCAGCGCGGCGTCGGTGGCCTGGTGGGTCACGATGACCAACAGGGCGTCGTCGTCGCGCCCCTCCTGACGCACCGTCTGGATGCTTACCCCGTGCTCGGCGAAGATCGTCGCGACGGTCGCGAGCACGCCGGCGCGGTCCGCCACGTCCAGGGACATGTGGTAGCGGGTGACCGTCTCGCCCATGGGCCGGATCCGCAGGGCAGCGTACGAGGACTCGCCGGGCGCCCGGGAGCCGGTGCGCCGGTTGCGCGCCACTGCGACGATGTCGCCCAGCACCGCGCTCGCCGTCGGCGCCCCGCCGGCCCCGGCGCCGTACAGCATCAGCTGGCCGGCGGCCTCGGCCTCGACGAAGACGGCGTTGAAGGCCCCGTTCACGCTGGCCAGCGGATGCGTGCGCGGCATCATCGCCGGGTGCACCCGCACCGCCACGCCCTCGGCGGAATCGCCGTCCGCGAGCCGCTCCGCGACGCACAGCAGCTTCACGGTGCAGCCCATCTCCTTCGCGCTCGCCACGTCCGTGGCGGTCACCTCGGTGATCCCCTCGCGGTACACGTCGGCCGCCGTCACCCGGGTGTGGAACGCCAGCGACGCCAGGATCGCGGCTTTCGCGGCCGCGTCGAAGCCCTCGATGTCGGCGGTCGGGTCAGGTTCGGCGTACCCCAGCTCGGTGGCCTCGTCCAGCGCCTCCGTGAATCCGGCTCCGGTGGCGTCCATCCGGGACAGGATGTAGTTGGTGGTGCCGTTGACGATGCCCGTCACCCGGGTCACCCGGTCGCCGTGCAGGGACTCGCGCAGCGGGCGCACCAACGGAATCGCCCCTGCGACGGCCGCCTCAAAGTACAGATCCGCGCCGCCCTCAGCGGCGGCCGCGTGCAGTGACGCGCCGTCCTCGGCGAGCAGGGCCTTGTTCGCGGTCACGACGCTCTTGCCGGCCCGGAGCGCCGTGACCAGCCAGGTGCGGGCCGGCTCGATGCCGCCCACCGCCTCCACCACGATGTCGACGTCGTCGCGTTTGACCAGGCCGAGCGCGTCGGTGGTGAACACGCCGGGGTCGACCGGCAGGCCGCCGCGGTCGCGGTCCGCGCGGCGCACAGCGATCCCGACGATCTCCAGCGGCGCGCCGATCCGGGCCGTGAGGTCGGCCGACTGCTGGCGCAGCAGCCGCACCACCTCGGACCCGACGGTGCCGCAGCCCAGGATCGCCAGTCTCAGAGGCTCCATGCTCACCCCACGTCCAGCCGCAACAGGTCGGCTTCAGTCTCCCGCCGCACGATGACGCGCGCCTCGCCATTTCGGACAGCGACCACCGGCGGGCGGGGCACGTGGTTGTAGTTGCTCGCCATGCTCCGGCAGTACGCACCCGTGCCGGGCACCGCCACCAGGTCGCCGACCACGAGGTCGGCCGGCAGGAACTCGTCCTTGACGACGATGTCGCCGGACTCGCAGTGCTTGCCGACGATCCGCGCCAGTGCGGGCGGCGCCTCCGAGGCGCGGGAGGCGAGCGTGGCCGAGTACGACGCGTCGTACAGCGCCGTGCGGATGTTGTCGCTCATCCCGCCGTCGACGGAGATGTACCTGCGGGTCGCTCCGGCGTCGAGCGCGATGTCCTTGACGGTGCCGACCTCGTACAACGTGAAAACACTCGGCGCGACCAACGCGCGCCCGGGCTCGATCGACAGCCGGGGCAGCTCCAGGTCGAACGCCCCGCACTCGTGTTCGACGATCTTGGCGAGCTGCCGCGAGATGTCGCTCGGCGGCAACGGGTCGTCCTGGGTCGTGTACGCCACCCCGAACCCGCCGCCGAGGTCCAGTTCGGGCAGCTCGACGCCGTACTCCTCGCTGATCTGGGCATGCAACCCCAGCACCCGGCGGGCCGAGACCTCGAACGCGGACGTGTCGAAGATCTGCGAGCCGATGTGCGAATGCAGGCCGAGCAGCTCCAGCCGGTCCTTGCCGACCCCGGTCAGGATCCGGCGCACGGCCTCGGCCGCCGCGCCGCCGGCGCCGGGCCCGGACCCGGGCCCGCTGCCCGGCCCGTTCGCGAGCGAGAAGCCGAACTTCTGGTCCTCGTGGGCCGTGGCGATGTACTCGTGAGTGTGCGCCTCCACGCCCACCGTCACGCGCACCATCACCTTCGGGCGCACCCCGAGCTCGTCGGCGAGGCCGGCGAGCCGGTCGATCTCGTCGTGCGAGTCGACGACGATCCGGCCCACCCCGGCCCGCACCGCGCGGGTCAACTCGGGCAGCGACTTGTTGTTGCCGTGCAGCCCGATCTTGGCGGGATCGAAGCCCGCGGCGAGCGCGACCGCCAGCTCCCCGCCGGTGCAGACGTCCAGCCGGAGGCCCTCCTCTGCGATGATCTTCACGATCGCCTTGCAGAGGAACGCCTTGCCGGCGTAGAAGACATCCGCGCCGCCTCCGGAGGCGTCGCTGAACGCGTCCCGGTACGCGCGGCAGCGCGCCCGGAAGTCGTCCTCGTCGAGGACGTACGCCGGCGTGCCGTACTCCTGGGCTAGAGTGCGCACGTCGATCCCGCCGACGTTGAGCACGCCGTCGGCGTCACGGCGCGCGGTCGCCGGCCAGAGCTGGTCCAGCAGCGCGTTGATGTCCTCCGGCGGCCGCAGCCACGCCGGGCCGTGGTGGCCGATGTCGCCGTGCAGCGCCCCGGCTTCGTGAGCTCTCATGACTACATCCGTTCCGGCGCCGAGACGCCCAGCAGGTCGAGGCCGTTGGCGATCACCACGCGGGTGGCGTCGTTGAGCCACAACCGGGCGCGGTGCAGGTCGCCGGCCTGCTCGTCCCCGCGCGGCAGGATGCGGCAGTTGTCGTAGAAGCGGTGGTACGTGCCCGCCAGCTCCTCGGCGTACCGGGCGATCCGGTGCGGCGCCCGCAGCTGCGCCGCCGTGGCCACCACCTGCGGAAACTCCGCCAGCGCCAACAGCAGGTCGCCTTCCTTGGGATGCTCCAGAAGCTCCGGCGTGAAGTCTTCGGCGGCGCCGCGGGTCACGCCCAGGTCGGCGGCGTTGCGGGAGACAGCGGCGGTACGAGCGGCCACGTACTGCACGTAGAACACCGGGTTCTCGTTGCTCTGCCGGGTCACCAGGCCGACGTCCAACGTCATCGGCGAGTCCGCCGAGTAGCGGGCCAGGGTGTAGCGGGCCGCGTCCACGCCGACCGCGTCCACCAGCTCGTCCAGGGTGACGATGTTGCCGGCCCGCTTCGACAGCTTCACCTCCGCGCCGTCGCGCACCAGCTTCACCATCTGGCCGATCAGCACCTCGATGTTGCGCTCCGGGTCGTCCCCGGCGCAGGCCGCGAGCGTCTTGAGCCGGCCGACGTAGCCGTGGTGGTCGGCGCCGAGCATGTAGACGCAGCGGTCGAAGCCCCGCTCCCGCTTGTTGATGTAGTACGCGGCGTCCGCGGCGAAGTACGTCTTCTCACCGTTGCTCCGGATCAGCACCCGGTCCTTGTCGTCACCGAAGTCAGTGGTGCGCAGCCACACGGCGCCCTCGTGCTCGAACACGTGGCCCTGCTTGCGCAGCTCGGCCAACGCGTGCTCCACCGCGCCGCCCTCGTGCAGCGACCGCTCCGAGAACCAGACGTCGAACGTCACCCCGAACCGGCTCAGGCTGGCCTGCATCTCGCCGAGCATCCGCCGGTAGCCCTGGTCGGCGAAGACCTCGATCGCCTGGTCCTTCGGCTGGTCCTTCAGGCCGGGGTTCGCGTCGAGCACCTGCTGGCCGATCTCGGCGACGTACGCGCCGCCGTACCCGCCGTCGGGGACCGGCTCGCCGTGGGTCGCCGCGCACAGCGACTCGGCGAACTTCCGCAGCTGCGTGCCGGCGTCGTTGATGTAGTGCTCGCTGGCCACCTCGGCGCCGGCCGCCTCCAGAATCCGGTGCAACGAGTCGCCGAGCGCGGCCCACCGGGTGTGCCCCAGATGGATCGGGCCGGTCGGGTTCGCCGAGACGAACTCCAGGTTGATCTTCTCGCCTCCCAGGGCGTCGCTGCGGCCGTACCGCCGCCCCTGCTCAACGATTGCGACGGCGAGCGCCCCCGCGGCGGCCGAGGAGACCCGGATGTTCAGGAAACCCGGCCCGGCCACCTCGACGCCGGTGACGCCGTCCGCGCTGGTCAGCTCCTCGGCGATCCAGCCGGCGAGCTCGCGAGGCGGCACGCCGACCCGCTTGGCTAGTTGCATCGCCAGGTTCGAGGCGTAGTCTCCGTGCTCGGGATTGCGCGGTCGCTCGACCGTCGTCGTCTCCGGAAGCACAGCGGCATCCAGGCCGCGAGCGCTGAAAACAGACTTGACGGCGGCGAGCACAACGTCAGCGAGCTTGGCAGGAGTCACCGCGCAATGCTAACGAGGGTAGAGTCTTCAGCCTCGGCGGTATCCCAAGGTGCAGACCACCTGGCGAGACCGGCGGCGAGCCGCGAGGCGACAGGTCCCGGGCGAGCGATCGTCCGACACCCCATACCGGAGCGTGGATAGCCCCATGAGCAAGCAGACTGAGGAGCGGCGCAAGACCGGCCGCAAGTTCGGCGAGGCAGCAGGCGCGTCAGGCGGCAAGGGCCGGGCGGGTAAGTCCGGCGGCAAGTCCCGTCGTGGCGGGATCACGCCCGTGAAAGTGGCCGGCGATCGCAACTGGGGACAGATCGCGCTGTTCACGGCGGTCGCGGTGACCTGCGTCGCGATCCTGGGCTACACCGGCTACCAGGCCTGGTACAGCGGCAAATCCGTGAACGAGAGGGTCGGCCTGATCGACGGCGCCAAGGACTACCGCGGCAAGAACCCGGACAAACTGGGCCGGCAGCACCAGCCGGGCTCCCTCAAGTACCCGCACAGCCCTCCGGTCGGCGGCAACCACAACGACATCTGGCAGAACTGCCAGGGCGATGTGTACGACAAGCCCATCGCCAACGAGCACGCGGTCCACAGCCTGGAGCACGGCGCCGTCTGGATCACGTACCGGGCGGGCCTGGCCAAGTCCGAGGTCGACAAGCTCGCCAAGCGGGTGCGCGGCAAGGACTACACGATGATGAGCCCGTACAAGGGGCTCGACATGCCGATCTCGATCCAGGCGTGGGGATACCAGCTCAAGGTCGACTCCGCCGACGACGACCGGATCGACGCGTTCATCAAATCCACGCGCCGGGTCGCCTCGCTGGAGCCCGGAGCCGGGTGCGCCGAGGGCATCACCGTGCCGGGTGACAAGCCACGCAACATCCCCGGGGGACAGCAGCCGGGCCAGCCGGCACCGGGCCAGCCGGCGCAGCCAGGGCAGCCAGGGCAGCCGGCCCCGCCTGGCGGCGCGCCGCAGAACGGGTAGCGCGTGACGGTCGGGGGACCAGGCATCGAGCCGGTAGACAAGCGCGTGACGGACGCGGACAGCGTCACGGACGAGTCTCCTCAGACGCCCGCCGACGGCGAGACGCCCGAGGAGGCTCAGCCGGTCGACGTGGCGGCGCGCCCGCGGCGCGGCCTCACACCGCTGGTGGCCGCCCTGCTGGCCGTCATGGTCGGGCTCACCGTGGGATTCGCCGCAGGGGTCTTCACAGCCAAGCCCAGCTACCCGGGCGAAGACTCACCCGAGGCCGGATTCGCCCGCGACATGAGCACCCACCACGGCCAGGCGGTCGAGATGGGCATGATCGCGTGGCAGCGGGCCAGCCTTTCCGAGGTGCGGCAGTTGGCGTACGACATCGCCGTCACCCAGCAGGGCCAGATAGGGATCATGCTCAACTGGACGGAGACCTGGGGCGTCTCCCCCACGTCCGCCGATCCCCCGATGTCGTGGATGGGGCACGGCGAGGACATGGTGCGCAACGACGGCCTGATGGCCGGCATGGCCACGCGCGAGCAGATCGACGAGATGCGCGCCGCCAAAGGCGAACAGGTCGACATCCTGTTCTGCAAGCTCATGATCGACCACCACATCGGCGGCGTGCACATGGCCGAGGGGGTGGTCGAGCTGAGCGACCGGCCCGAGGTTGTGGAGCTGGCCAAGGGCATGATCGCGGCGCAGGACAGCGAGATCAAGGTGCTTCGCGGGATCCTCGCCAAGCTCGGCGAACAGTAGCCGGCGAGAAGCCGCTGGGCGGGCGACCTCCGGCCAGGTCAGGTTGCGCCGCCCCGGCGGCTATTCGCTCGCCGTACCTGCTATCTTCGTTAAGGTCTGAGCCCCCGTAGCTCAGGGGATAGAGCACCGCCCTCCGGAGGCGGGAGCGCAGGTTCGAATCCTGCCGGGGGCACCCT
>WHSM01000080.1 GCA_009380105.1 Micromonosporaceae bacterium | reverse complement strand
TTCTACATCGCCGAGCGGTTCCACATCCCGCGCCGTGAGTACGCCGACTACTGCGCCTGGGTCGCCTCGTCGCTGCCGTCGTGCCGGTTCAGCTCCCGGGTGGCGGAGTTGCGCTGGTCGGACGAGCGTCGGGTGTGGACGGTGATCACCGCCGACGGGGCGCGGCGCGACGCCCGCAACGTGGTGCTCGGCGTGGGCACGCAGCCGGTGCTGCCAGACGCGCTGTCGGCGGTGGCGTCGGAGGCGCCGGGGCGGGTCTACCACGCCGGCGAGCACCTGTGGCGGGTTCCGGGGCTGGCGGCCGCCGGGGCACGCCAGGTCGCGGTGGTCGGCTCAGGTCAGTCCGGGGCTGAGGTCTTTCTGGATCTGGTACGCCGCCAGCGCGAGACCGGCTGGTCGGTGACGTGGGTGACGCGCACCCCGTCGTTCGCGCCGCTGGACTACTCGAAGCTGGTGCTGGAGCACACGACTCCGGAGTACATGCGCTACTTCCACGCGCTGCCGGCAGGCGCCCGGGACGGGCTGATCGCCTCGCAGTGGCAGCTCTACAAGGGCATCGACACCGAGACGATCGACCAGATCCACTCCGAGCTGTACGACCACATGCTCGACGGGGACCGCCCGCCGGTGCGGCTGCTGCCCGGGGTGGCGCTGGAGTCGGCCGGCGGCGCGGCGGGCGGGATCACGCTCGGGTGCCGGCACCGGGACCTGGACCGGCGCTTCTCCCTCGAAGTGGACGCCGTCGTGGCCGCGACGGGCTACGCGGCGCAGCGTCCGTCCTTCCTGGAGCCGGTGGCGCACCTGATCGACTGGGACGCCTCGGGGCGATACCAGATCGACGTGGACCACAGGGTGCGGACGGATCCCGCCGTCACAGGGGGTCTGTACGTGCAGAATGCCGAGCTGCACACCCACGGGGCGGCAGCGCCGGATCTGGGCATCGCGGCGTACCGAAGCGGAATGATTCTGAATGGCGTCGCAGGCCGCGAGCTGTTCCGTCTACCGAAACGCACGGCTTTCCAAACCTTCGCCCCTTGACCTTGCTCCACCGAGGCGGAAGCAGCCCCGGCCGCGTGCGACTGTCGGCTCGGCCACTGGCCACCCCAAGCGGGGGCGAGCGGGTGCGGGGTGTTCAGGCAGTGGTGGTGGCTGCGGTGCGGGCGCGGCGGCGCCTGCCGTACCAGATCAGTCCGACGACGGCGGCCAGCCCGACGCCGACGGCGACGGCCGCCGGGACGGCGACCGGCTGCACCTTCGCCCAGCGTCGCCGCAGCGAGATCGGGTGGCGGAAGGCGAGCGTCGGCCAGTTCCGCTCGATGGCGAGCCGGCGCAGCGCCCGGTCCGGGTTCACCGCGTGGGGATGGCCGACAGTCTCCAGCAGCGGGGCGTCGGTGATCGAGTCGGAGTACGCGTAGCAGTCCTCGAGGCGGTAGCCGTGGCGCTCGGCGAGCTCGCGCACGGCGACGGCCTTGTTCGGGCCGGCGGCGTAGAACTCGACGTCACCGGTGTAGCGCCCGTCGTCCACCACCATGCGGGTGGCGATCACGCCATCGACGCCGAGCAGGTCGCCGATCGGCGTCACCATCTCCTCGCCGGACGAGGACACCAGGTGCACGTGCCGGCCCTGGGCCTTGTGCTCCTCGATCAGCGCGGCCGCTTCGGCGTAGATGTACGGGTCGATCAGGTCGTGCAACGTCTCGGAGACGATCTGCCGCACCTGGTCCACGCGCCAGCCGGTGCAGAGCTTGGCCATGTAGTCACGCAGGCCCGCCATCTGCTGCTCGTTGGCGCCGGCGATCAGGAAGACCAGCTGGGCGTACGCGGCCTTGAGCACATCGCTACGTGTGATCAGACCGTCACGATAAAACGGTCGACCGAAGGCGAGGGCGCTGGATTTCGCGATGACTGTCTTGTCCAGGTCGAAGAACACGGCACTGTGCACCACGGCCGGCAAGTCTAATGTCAGTTGCGCGCTGTGAGGTCGCACCGGGCAAGTTTATGCAGGCAACTTTGGAACTATGCGGTAACGCCGCGCTGACCAGCACGGGAGGTTTCGCGGCTGGGGCTGGGCGTTGGTGAGGCCGTCGTCGTGATCGACACGCAGAGTGGCGTTCCTGGCACTCGATGTCGGATTCCGGTGGTCGCGGGTGGGTGCGCCTCGGTGGTTCGGTGACTCACTGGCCGGTACCTGTGAAGTCGAGTAGTTTCTGATCGTTTACGAAAAAGATCCGGTTCTTGTCACGGGGTGTTGGGCCGTGGCCACTCGACGCAGGACCCCTGCGTCAGGCATGCTTATTCGTAGACACGGATGTCGATTGACCTGACGGCCCGATCAACCCGGGATTTCCCGTCGGGTTGGTCTTGACTTACGCCACTCGGCGGTTGCGCCCCCCGCGACCGCTGAGGTGGGTCCGACTCAACCCCCCCGGAGTCGGACCCCTGACAAGCCCCGCCAACCCCCCGGCGGGGCTTGTCCCTTCCCGGCCCCACTTTGCGTCCCACCCCGCCACCCAACGAGGGCGCCTTCCCGCGTGCGATAGCACAGGCCGTGCTGGCGCGCCAGTTTGTCCACAGCCCACCCTCGCTGTCCACAGTGGCCGCCTGTGCCGGTTGAGCGAACCGGCTCTCTGACGGGATCTTTGGCCTCGTCCCGTCCATGGCCGCCGGCGCGTCAGGCGCCGGCATGCCACCGCCACACCGGAGTTTCGCCATGCCGATTCGCGCCTCCCGGTCCACTGCCCGCGGCGGCTCCCACGCCGCCGCTGCCGGCCCCTACGCCGACGCGTCGGGAGCAGGCGGCAAGCCCGCGCGCCCTCTCCTCGTCACCGCCGACGAGACGCTGCTCGACGACGTGCTGCGACTCTCGGCCATCGCCGGCGCAGAGGTCGACGTGGCCACCGACCCCGCCGCCGCACGCCCCGGCTGGTCCACGGCCCCGACGGTGATCGTGGGCGCCGATGTCGCCGCCGCCTGCGCGCGGGCTCGGCTGCACCGGCGACGCGGTGTCGCCCTGGTCGCGCGCAGCGCCGCGCCATCCGCTCCCGGGGTCTCATCCGGGCCGCCTTCGGAGGCGGTGTGGGACCTGGCCACGGAGCTCGGCGCCGATCAGGTGATCGTGCTGCCCGACGCGGAGCAGTGGTTGGTGCGCCGGCTCACCGAGTCACGTCGCGCCGGCGCCGCAGGCAGGGTGGTCGCGGTGGCGCCAGGGTCGGGAGGAGCCGGGGCGAGCGTCCTCGCCGCCGGCCTCGCCATCACCGCGGTGCGGCACGGGGCGCGGCCGATGCTCGTCGACGCCGACCCGTTCGGCGGAGGTCTCGACGTGCTGCTCGGCTGGGAAGGGCGTTCCGGCCTGCGGTGGCCGGATCTCGCCGAGGCGGGCGGCGTGATGAGCGTCGACGGGCTCTACTCCGCCCTGCCGAGTCACGGAGACCTGGTGCTCCTTTCGTGGGACCGGTCGGACACCCTCGCGGTCCCGCTCGACGCTGTCGACGCGGTGCTCGACGCCGGCCGCCGTGGCAGCGACCTGGTCGTGGTCGACCTGCCCCGGTCACTCGACGACGCGGCCGTGCGCGTGCTGCAGGCGGCTGACCTCACCCTGCTCGTGGCACGTCCGGAGGTGCGCGCGTGCGCCGCTGCCGCGCGGGCAAGCTCCCTGGTGCGGCTGCACAGCGACGCCGTCGAAGTGGTGGTGCGCGGCCCGGCCCCTGGAAACCTGCGCGCCAGCGACGTGCGCGCCAGCCTCGGGCTGCCGCTCGCTGGGAGCCTGCGTCCCGAGACCCGGTTGCCAGCGGCGCTCGACCGGGGCGAGGCCCCTGCCGCGACCGGCCGCGGTCCGCTCGCCACGCTGTGCCGGCGGCTCCTCGCCCGGCTCGACATTCCGCTCCGGGAAGCGGCATGAGCGGGTCTCAGGATCTACTGGCGCGGGTACGGGGCAGGCTCGCTCTGGCTGGGGAGGCGCCGACCCCGGCCAGCATCGCGGCGGCGATCCGGGCCGAGCGTGGCAGCGCCGTCGGCGAGGCGGCGCTGCGCGGGCACGTGGCGCGACTGCGCTCCGAGCTGATCGGCGCAGGGCCGCTGGAGCCGCTGCTCGCCGACCCTTCAGTCACCGACGTGCTGGTGAACGGGGCTGCCGGCGTATGGGTCGACCGGGGCAAGGGACTGCAGCGGGCGCGCCTGCGACTTGACGCGGCGGCGGTGCGCGCGCTCGCCCAGCGGCTCGCCACCGCGTGCGGGCGGCGCCTGGACGACGCGCAGCCGTACGTCGACGCGCGGCTGCCCGACGGCACGCGACTGCACGCCGTGCTGCCGCCGATCGCGGTGGACGGCCCATGTCTGTCGCTGCGCACGTTCCGGCGCCGCGGGTTCAGCCTCGACGAGCTGGTGTCCGTCGGCACCGTGTCCGAGGAGATCGCCCCGGTGCTCGCCGCCGTGGTGGTCGCGCGGCTGCCGTACCTCGTGACCGGTGGCACCGGATCCGGCAAGACCACTCTGCTCAACACGCTGCTGGGCCTGACGCCCCAGAGCGAGCGGATCGTCGTCGTGGAGGACGCCGCCGAGCTGCGTCCCGCGCACCCGCACATGGTCGGCCTCGCCGCACGCGCCGCCAACGCGGAAGGCGCGGGTGAGGTGACGATGCGGGAGCTGGTGCGCCAAGCGCTGCGGATGCGCCCCGACCGGATCATCGTCGGCGAGTGCCGTGGCGGCGAGATCGTGGAGCTGCTGGCCGCGCTGAACACCGGGCACGACGGCGGCGCCGGAACCCTGCACGCCAACTCTCCTGCCGACGTTCCGGCCCGGCTGGAAGCGCTGGGGTTGCTCGGCGGCCTGGGCCGCGACGCGCTGCACGCGCAGGTCGCCTCAGCCTTGCGTGTGGTGCTCCACCTGGACCGGGCTTCGGAAGGGCGGCGTCTGCGGGAGATCGACCTCCTCAGCCCGGGGAGCGGTTCGCGGGTGCGGGCAGAACTCGCCTGGCGCGTCACCGGAGGGCTCGGGCCCGCCGCTGGCGAGCTTGCCCGGATGCTCGCCGAGCGGGGCGCAGCGATCCCGCAGCTGCTCACGGAGGGTAGGCCTCCGGCCGGCTCCTCGCCGAGGGACGGCGCCACATGACGCTCGCGCCCACCGTCCTCGCTGCCGCTTCCCTGGCGATCGCGGCGCTCCTGTGCGCCGCCGGCCGTGGGTCGCGAGCCAGGCTGCCCGCCATCCTGGGGTCACAGCGCGCCGCAGTCGCGGCCGCGGTGACCGCGACAGCGCGTCGGTTGGCAGCTCGTGCCGAGGCGTCGCCCTGGTGCGCCTGCGCAGCCGGGGGGTCGTGTTGCGGGACCGTCGCCGCGATTGGGCACGGGCCGGTGGCGGGGATCGTGATCGCCGCGTACGCCGGCCTGGCCGTGCTCGTCCTGCTGCGTCGCCGGGCGTTCCGGGCCGACCGCCGGGCGCTCGTCGCGGCGCTGGACGGCATCGCCGGTGTCGCCGGCGACGTGCGGGCAGGCGTCAACCCGGCCGCGTCGCTCGGCGCCGCGATGCCGATGCTGATCGGCGCGTCGCGGGGCGGCGACAGCGCCACGGTGGCCGATCTCGACGGCTGGCTCGACGCGACTCCCCGCGGCCAGGTGCTCGCCAGGTTCGTCGCCGCGTGCCGGCTCGCCGAGCAGACCGGCGCGCCGCTCGCCGACGTGTTGGAGCGACTCGACGGCGAGGTCCGCAGCGCTGAGCGGGTACGCGCGTCGGCCTCCGCTCACGCTGCCACCGCCCACGCCACGGCCGTGCTGCTCGCCGCGTTGCCGCTGGCCGGGGTGGGGCTCGGGCACGCCATCGGCACGGACCCGCTCGCGGTGTTGCTGCACACGCCGGTCGGAGCGGCGTGCGCGCTCGCCGCGGTCGCGCTGCAACTCGTAGGGCTCGCCTGGACGGCGCGCCTGGCGCGGATCGAGCCGGAACAGATCGAGATCCCGGGAGAGCGCTGATGGAGGTCAGCGCGCTGGTGGCCGGTCTGCTGCTGGCGGCGGCCCTGCTGCTCCAGCCGCTGCGTAGGGGCCGGGCAAGGGGTCGGCTGCGGAGTCTGGCCGCTGCCCGGCCGGCGCCCGGCGACGGCGCCCCGCGGCTCGGATCAGGTCGTGCGGGATGGGGCCGGGTCGACCAGGTCCGTTGGGTCTCCGTCGCCGCGGGGATCTCGGCGGCACTGGTGATCGGGGGCTGGCTCGGCGCGCTGTGCGGCCTGGCGGCCGGCGTGACGCTCGACCGGGCGCTGCGGAGGCTGGAGCCACGGTCAGAGCGCCGGGCCAGGCTGGCCGCCGCGGCCGACTTGCCGTACGCCGTCGACCTGCTCGCGGCCAGTCTGCACGCCGGCTCCCCGCCCGCGCACGCGCTGCGCTCCGTGGGAGCCGTCCTCGGCGGCCCGCTCGGGGAACGGCTGCGGCGCGTGGCGTACGGGTTGGAGTTGGGCGCGCCGACGCCCGACGCGTGGGCGCCGCTGCGGTCGGTGTCGGGCGGCGGGCGCGTGGCCGCGGCCGCGGTGCGTAGCAGCCAGAGCGGCGCCGCGTTGGCTGGCAGCCTGACGCGGCTCGCCGACGAGCTTCGGGCCGCACGCGCCACGGCCTGTGAGGCGGCCGTGCGGCGCTCCGGAGTGCTCGTCGTGCTGCCGCTCGGGCTGTGCTTCCTTCCGGCGTTCGTGCTCGCTGGCCTGGCGCCGCTCGTGCTCGCCGTACTCGGCGAGGTGATGCCCTGAGCGCGCGATCCACTGATCCACACAGTTTCCACAGAGCACTGTCCACACCGTTGTCCACAGGAGGAGTGACCATGAAACTGCTGAAGACCCTGCGATCCCGCGTGCGGGAGGATGCCGGCATGAGCACGGCCGAGTACGCCGTCGGCACGATCGCCGCTGTCGCTTTTGCCGGCGTGCTCTTCAAGGTGGTGTCGAGCCCCAGCGTGCAGTCGGCCCTGACCGCGATCATCCAGCGGGCGCTGCAGTGAGGCGTGGCGACCGGGGCTCGGTGACCGCCGAGCTCGCGGTCGGGCTGCCCGCGCTGGTGCTGTTGCTCCTCGCGTCACTCACTGCCGTGTCGGCGGTGATAACCAAGCTGGAGTGCGTCGACGCCGCGCGCGAGGCGGTGCGCGCTGAGGCACGTGGCGAGCATGGAGTGACCGCTGGACGCCGGGTCGCGCCCGACGGCGCCCGCGTCAGGGTTGGCGGCCAGGGCGAGACGGTACGCGCGATCGTGTCGACCCGGGTGCGTCCTCTGGGGCCGTACCTGCCTGGCATCGAGGTGTCGGCCACCGCCGTGGCAGAGCGGGAGCCCGGCGTCGTCTCAGGAGGTGGGTCGTGACAGCTCCCTGCGGCCGACGCCGTGATCCCCGTCCCGACCCTGACGCGGAACCCGGACCGGGTAGGCGCCTCCGCCACAGCGATCTTGGCGACGGAAGCCCTCCAAGATCGGCAGGCGTGGCGAGCCCTCGTCGTGGTGAACGTGGGTCGGCCTCCGTCTGGGTGCTGGCGGTCGGGGTGGCGGTGGTCGTCTTCGGAGCCTTCGGCGCCTCGATCGGCGCGGCGGTGGTGGCGCGGCATCAGGCCCAGGCGGCTGCCGATCTCGGCGCGCTCGCCGCTGCGGCGCATGCGGTCGGGGGAGCCCATGTGGCGTGTTCCCGCGCGGCCGGGGTCGTGTCGGCCAACGACGCGCGCATGATCTCCTGCGCGGTGACCGGGCTGGAGGCGGTGGTCAGCGCTGAGGCGTCAGCCGCTGGTCTGGCCGCGTCATTCCGCCCGGCCCGGGCCAGCGCCCGCGCCGGACCGGCGACGTGACCCGCCCACGCGAGGGCGGCGTGGGCGGGTCAGCTTGCCGGTGCGGCCGCCGGCGCTCGTTCCCGGAGCGCCGCGACCACCACGTCGAGCACAGCGACGGCCCCCGACTTGTGCAGCGGGTCGTTGCCGTTGCCGCATTTCGGGGACTGCACGCAGGACGGGCACCCGGCTTCGCACCGGCAGTCGGCGATCGCGTCGCGGGTCGCGGCGAGCCATGTGACAGCGGCGGCGTACCCGCGTTCCGCGAAACCGGCGCCGCCCGGGTGGCCGTCGTACACGAACACGGTCGGCTCCCCGGTGTCCGGGTGCAGCGCGGTCGACAGGCCGCCGATGTCCCAGCGGTCGCAGGTCGCCACCAGCGGCAGCAGGCCGATCGCGGCGTGCTCGGCGGCGTGCAGCGCTCCCGCCACGTCCCCCTCCGCCAGACCGGCCGCGGCCAGCGCGTCCGGCGAGATCGTGTACCAGACGGCGACTGTGCGCAGTTGCCGCGGCGGCAGATCCAACGGGTGCTCGTCGATGATCTCCCCGGTGGAAAGGCGCCGCCGTTGGTACGCCACCACCTGATTGGTCACGTCGACCTCGCCGAGGTCGAGCTGCACCGCCTCCGCTCGGACCGACTCGCGCACCGACACCACGCCCAGGTCCGTGACGTCCCGGGCGTAGGTGGTCCAGTCGGGCTCCTCCGGATGCACCAGCGCGACCGCGTCGTCGAGATCCAGGGCGTCCACCACGTACGACGTCCCCTGGTGCAGGTACACCGCTCCGGTGTGCACCTGACTGTGGGCCGACCCGGCGTCCACGGTGCCGAGCAGCCGGCCGGTGTCCGACTCCACCACCGCGATCGGCTCGCCACCGGAGCCGCGCAGATCCACCTCTGGCCGGCCCCGCGACGTCCAGTACCAGCCGGTCGGTCGTCGCCGCAGCGATCCCTCCGCCACCAGCCCATCCAGGACCGGCGCCGCCGCCTCGCCGAACAACGCCAGGTCCTCGGTCCGCAACGGCAACTCCGCGGCCGCGCAGCACAGGTGCGGCCCGAGCACATAAGGGTTCGACGGGTCCAGCACCGTCGCCTCGACCGGCCGGTCGAAGATCGCCGCCGGGTGGTGCGCCAGGTACGTGTCGAGCGGGTCGTCGCGGGCCACGAGGACCGCCAGCGCCTCGCGTGCGGCCCGCCCGGCGCGGCCGGCCTGCTGCCACAGCGATGCCAGAGTGCCGGGGTAGCCGGCGAGCAGCACGGCGTCGAGGCCGGCGACGTCCACGCCCAGCTCCAGCGCGTTCGTCGACGCCATGCCCAGCAACTCGCCGGACAGGAACGCCTTCTCCAGGGCCCGTCGTTCTTCCCGCAGGTACCCCGCCCGGTACGCCGCCACCTGCTCTGCCAGCTCCGGGGCGGCCTCGGCGAGCGCCTGACGCGCCATCGCCGAAGCGACCTCGGCGCCGCGCCGCGAGCGCACAAACGCCAACGTGCGCACGCCGGAGGCGACCAGGTCGGCGAGCAGATCCGACGTCTCGCGCAGGGCGGACTTGCGCACTGGGGCGCCGTGCTCGCCGCGGAGGTCGGTCAGCGGCGGCTCCCACAGCCCGAACGTCATCCCGGCTCTGGGCGACGCGTCGTCCGTCACGGCACGCACCGGCAGCCCGGTCAGGCGGGTCGCCGACGCGGCCGGGTCGCTCACCGTCGCCGAGGCCAGCAGAAACACCGGCGAGGATCCGTAGCGGGCCGCGATCCGGCGAAGTCGCCGCAGCACGTGCGCGACGTGGGAGCCGAAGATGCCGCGGTACGTGTGGCACTCGTCGATCACCACGTACCGGAGCTGTCGCAGGAACCCGGCCCAGGCGCCGTGCCGGGGCAGCACGCCGTGATGCAGCATGTCCGGGTTTGTCAGCACGAACCTGGCGTGCCGCCGAATCCACTCCCGCTCCTCGTACGGGGTGTCGCCGTCGTACACGGCTGGCCGCACCTCAGGGAGCGCCAGCTCGGCCAAGGACCGCATCTGGTCCGCGGCCAGCGCCTTCGTGGGCGACAGGTAGAGGGCGCCGCCGCGAGGGCTGCTGAGCAGCGCCGACAGCACCGGCAGCTGGTACGCCAGCGACTTGCCCGAGGCCGTCCCCGTCGCCACCACCACGCTGTGGCCTTCCCGCGCGAGCGACGCCATCTCGACCTGGTGCCGCCAGGGCTGGGCGATGCCACGCTGGGCGAGCGCCGCCCGCAGCGTCTCGGGCGCCCACTCCGGCCAGGCCACGCTCCGCCCGGCGCGGGCGGGGATGCGCTCGACGTGCGTGACCGGCCCGGACGCTCCGTGGCCGCGGCCAGATGACCCGTGACCTCGGCCCGCCGCCAGCCGGCGCATCAGCTCGGCCGCCTCGGGCAAGGCGCTGTGCGGCCGCGGCAGCGCGGAGCTGGTCACCGGGTCCACTCCGGCACTCTGACACACCCCTCCGACACGCGGCCACGACGGTGTGGAGGGAACGCGGGCGGCGATCTCGGAGGGTGGCGATCGCCTCCCGCGGCTGCCGATGGTTGGATGTGGCTAGCAGGCACGCACCTGTGGCTCCGCCGATTCGCGTCAGGAGGTTTCCGCATGGAGCTGTCACTTCAGACACGCACCGTGGCGGACAACACCGTGCTGGAGGTCGGCGGCGAGATCGACGTGTACACCGCGCCTCGGTTGCGGGAGCGCCTGCTGGAGCTGATCGCCGAAGGCGAGCGCCGGCTTCTGGTCGACCTGGCGGGGGTCGAGTTCCTCGACTCCACAGGGCTGGGCGTGCTGGTCGGGGTGCAGCGGCTGCTCGGGGCGCAGGGCGGGCATCTGGGCCTGGTGTGCCGCCAGGAGCGGATCTTGAAGGTCTTCCGGATCACGGGCTTGGATCGGTTTTTCGACATGCACTTTTCGGTCGAGGAGGCCGCCGCGGCGATCTCCGATGACGACATGGCGAGTCCAGACGGCGAGGAACCCGGCTCACGGGCCGGTCCGACCGCTGAGGACGCCCCTGAGGCACCGGGCAGCTAGCTTCCGATGCCCACCGTACGACTTGGATTCTCACCCGCCCCAGCGCACGTCCGCACCGCACGACTGGTGGCCGTGGCCGTGGCGCGGCGGGCCGGTGTTCCCGAGGGCATGCTGGACGAGGTGCGCCTGGCTGTCGGCGAGGCGTGCTCGCGGGCGGTGGCGCTGCACCGGCTGTACGGCCTGGTTGACCTGGTCGAGGTCGAGATGACCGACGACGTTCGGTTCGAGGTGCGGGTGCTCGACCGGGCGCCGGGGGAGACTCGTCTCGCCAACGGCGCCCTGCCGGATCCGCTGGCGCTGGTCGGCGCTGTGCCGGACCGGCCGGAGGTCGGGGAGGGGGCGCCGTTCCCCGACGAGACGGTGGCGGTCGGCGTCGGGTTGGCGCTGCTGGCCGGGTTGGTGGAAGACGTCGAGGTCGGCCCGGCGGACGAGGCCGGAGTCGGGACCGTGGTGCGGATGTCCTGGCGAGTCACAGTTTGACCGTGGTCCCGCTGCACTGGCCCGCGCGGCCCCGACGCCGGGCCGGGGCGGTCGGCGCCACACGGACCAGGCCACCTGTGAGCCCGCACACGCTCGACAGCTAGACTCCGCGAATCGTTCGGCGCCCCCGTGTGACCTGGGGCTGCGCACTCCATCCGGCCGGCCCCGGCCGCGTGAACGCAACTAGGAGGACAACGGATGTCCGTGCTCAATCTCGCCGAGGGCGGGGGACAGGCGGTATCCCTTGGCGGCGGCAATTTGTCGTACGTGATCGTGGCGGCGGTGATCGCGCTGGTGGCGCTGGGCTTCGCCGCCGCGCTGGTCAAGGCCGTGCTCGCCACCGACAAGGGCACCCAGAAAATGCAGGACATCGCCGGGGCGGTGCAGGAAGGCGCGTCCGCCTACCTGTTCCGGCAGTTCCGAACCCTCGGCGTGTTCGTGGTGATCGCCGTCGTGCTGCTGTACCTGCTGCCGGCGCATGTCGAAGAGGGCAGCAGCGAGACCGCGGTGAAGCTCGGTCGCTCGCTGTTCTTCGTCGTGGGCGCGGTGTTCAGCGCGTTCATCGGCGGCGCCGGGATGGCGCTGGCCACTCGCGCGAACGTGCGGGTCGCCGCGGCGGCGCGGAGCGGCAGCCGTGAGGGCGCGATGCAGATCGCGTTCCGCACCGGCGGCGTGGTCGGGTTCATGACCGTCGGTCTCGGTCTGGTCGGCGCGTCCGTGGTGGTGCTGATCTACGCCGGCAACGCTCCGACCGTGCTGGAGGGCTTCGGCTTCGGCGCCGCGCTGCTGGCGATGTTCATGCGGGTCGGCGGTGGCATCTTCACCAAGGCCGCCGACGTGGGCGCCGACCTCGTGGGCAAGGTCGAGCAGGGCATCCCCGAGGACGACCCGCGCAACGCCGCCACCATCGCCGACAACGTCGGCGACAACGTGGGTGACTGCGCCGGCATGGCCGCGGACCTGTTCGAGTCGTACGCCGTGACCCTGGTCGCCGCGCTGATCCTCGGCAGGGCGGCGTTCGGTGACGACGGTCTGGTGTTCCCGCTGATCGTGTCCACCATCGGTGTGATCACCGCGATCATCGGCGTGTTCATCACCCGGCTCCGCAAGGCCGACCGCAGCGGCATGACCGCGATCAACCGGGCCTTCTTCATCTCCGCGGCGATCTCCGCGCTGCTGGTGGCCGTCGCCTCCGTGGTGTACCTGCCGGGCACCTTCGCCGAGCTCAACAGCCCGCTCGAGGGCGTGACCGCGAACCCGCGGGTCGTCGCGATCGGCGCGGTCGTGATCGGCATCGTGCTCGCCGCCGCGATCCAGGCGCTCACGGGTTACTTCACCGAGACCAGCCGCCGTCCGGTGCAGGACATCGGCAGAACCTCGCTGACCGGCCCGGCCACCGTCATCCTCTCCGGGATCAGCGTCGGCCTGGAGTCCGCCGTCTACTCGGCGCTGCTGATCGGCGCCGGCGTGTACGGCGCGTTCCTCCTCGGCGGCGGCTCGGTGACACTGTCGCTGTTCGCGGTGGCGCTCGCCGGCACCGGCCTGCTCACCACCGTGGGCGTGATCGTCGCGATGGACACCTTCGGCCCGATCAGCGACAACGCGCAGGGCATCGCGGAGATGTCCGGCGACATCGACGAGTCCGGCGCCCGCACCCTGACCGACCTGGACGCCGTCGGCAACACCACCAAGGCGATCACCAAGGGCATCGCGATCGCGACGGCCGTGCTCGCGGCGACCGCGCTGTTCGGCTCGTACACCGACACCATCGCCGCCACGCTGAAGGACGTGACCGGCGAGGCCACCACCACAGCGTCGGGGTTCGCTTCCCAGGTCTATTCGCCGAACACCCTGGTCGGCCTGCTGGTCGGCGTCTCGGTCGTGTTCCTGTTCTCCGGCCTGGCGATCGCCGCGGTGTCCCGCTCCGCGGGCGCGGTGGTGTTCGAGGTGCGGCGGCAGTTCCGGGAGCTGCCCGGGATCATGGACGGCTCGCAGCGCCCCGAGTACGGCAAGGTGGTCGACATCTGCACCCGGGACGCGCAGCGCGAGCTGATGACCCCGGGTCTGCTGGCGGTGCTGGCTCCGATCGCAGTCGGCTTCGGCCTCGGTGTGGGCCCGCTCGCCGGCTTCCTCGCCGGAGCCATCGGCTCCGGCACGCTGATGGCCGTGTTCCTGGCCAACTCCGGTGGCGCGTGGGACAACGCCAAGAAGATGGTCGAGGACGGCGCGCACGGCGGCAAGGGCTCCGACGCGCACGCCGCGACGGTCATCGGCGACACGGTCGGCGATCCGTTCAAGGACACCGCCGGTCCGGCGATCAACCCGCTGCTCAAGGTGATGAACCTGGTCTCGCTGCTGATCGCGCCCGCCGTGGTGACCTACAGCATCGGCGCTGAGGAGAACACAGGCCTGCGGATCGGGGTCGCCGCCGCGGCGACGGCGATCATCGTCGGCGCGGTCCTGTTCAGCAAGCGCAAGCCGATCGCGATGGAGACGCCTTCCGAAAAGGAGAAGGTCGCGGCCTGACCCGGATCGAGCTCACGGC
>WHSM01000348.1 GCA_009380105.1 Micromonosporaceae bacterium | reverse complement strand
CGCGGCTCCGGCCGCCGCCGGGCCCGCATCCGACGCCGCGCTCGCACCTGCCGCTTGGGCCGCGCTGGCCGAGCGGGCGGAGTCGACGGCCACCTCGCCGGCTCTGGCCTCGCCGGCGCCAGCCTCCAGTTCCACAGCCGCGACCGCGATGTTCCGCACGCTGGTCACGCGGCCCGTGCCCTTCGCGGCACGCGAGCCGCCAGCCGCTTCAGCACGAGCGCTTCCAGCGCCCCCGGATCGGCGGCTTCGGCGAGTCGCGCCGGACCGACTCGAGCGCTTGATGTGCTGTGACTCACCCATCGTTCCGCACCCCCAAGTCGTGGCGGCGTGCTGTCTGCTCGTGAGGGGACGAGCTTCTCCGCACGACGCACACAGGGATCAACGAACGAGTCACCGTTGAGTTGCAGACCGTACACGGCCGAGTGTCTTGCACCTGAGAGCCGATTGAGCTAGAGCGGCCACGCCTAGCCGGGCTGAGCTGTTCGCTGGCAAGGCCGCAGCAAGCGCCGTGTGCAATCTGGGCACACAAGCGAGCGAGAACGCCGCCAGCGGACAGCTCAGCCCGGCTAGGCGGCGTCTTGGCCGTCGGAGCGGGCTAGCTCACGCAGCCGTCCCAGCGCCTGGATCTCCAACTGCCGGATCCGCTCCCGCGAGAGGCTGAACCGCGCGGCCACCTCGGTCAGGGAGTGCTCGCGACCGTCTTCGAGCCCGTAGCGGGCCCGGACGATCCCGGCGGAACGCTCGTCCAGGTGGGCGAGCAGCGTCTCCAGGCGCTCCCGCTCCAGGCCGGCGAGCACGACGTCCTCCGGGCTGGGCTCGTCGGAGTCGGCGACCAGGTCGCCGAGGTGCGTGTCGCCGTCGTCGCCCACGGGGGTGTCCAGCGACACGGTGTCCTGCGACCAGCGGATCAGCTCCAGCACCCGTGCGGTCGGCACGCCGAGCGCCTCGGCGAGCTGCTCCGGCTCCGGGTCCTGACCATGCTCACGGGTGTACTGCCGCGCGGCGTTGCGCATCCGGTTGACGTCCTCGACCAGGTGCACCGGGAGTCGCACCGTGCGCTCCTGCTGCGCGATGGCACGGCTAATCGCCTGCCGGATCCACCAGGTGGCGTACGTGGAGAACTTGAACCCGCGCTGATAGTCGAACTTCTCGACAGCGCGCACCAGGCCGGTGTTGCCTTCCTGGATCAGGTCCAGCATCGGCATCCCGCTGCGCACGTAGCGGCGGGCGATGGAGACCACCAGACGAAGGTTGGCCTTGACGAACTTCTCCTTGGCCACCGTGCCCTCGTCGCGAAGCTGCTCCAACTCGGCTCGCGTGATGCCCTTGGGAGGCTTGCGCTTGCCCAGCAGCGAGTGCGCGTACAGGCCGGCCTCGACCGCCTTGGCGAGGGCCACCTCCTCCGCCGCGTCCAGCAGCGGAGTCCGGGAAATCTCGTGCAGGTACACGCCGACCAGGTCGCGCTCTTCGGCGACCTCGTCGAGGCGAAGCCCTGTCGTCTGCTCCAACGTGTTCCTCCCGTTGCCCCGCCTGCCGGCTGTGGCCGGCGGCGGCTCCCCGCTGTGTGTGCCACTGCTCTGTGATTCGTTGTCACCAGCACAACAGCTACGCCGTTGCGTTGATTCCACGTGTAGATGTCAACCCGGTCACGGTTGTCTGACGGATTCTCTGTGCTGTGTGTTTACCCAGTCCGGCTCGCCGCCAAAGCGGGTCGTCCGGGCCTTCCAGCGCCGTCTGTCGCCGTTCACACGTGAGACGTGTGAGGCAACCGACGATGACGCGGACTCCATCCCACTGTGGATGAGATCTGCGCCACTGCCGCCACTGGCCTCGTCCCTAGATGACACGCGTGAGGCGCCGCCACGGTTGGCCGGGTGTTCAGGGTCACGCGAGGGCGCGCGACCCGGGCTGGGCCGGACGCCGGCCAGGCGGGCACCCGGGTAAGGCCGCGCTCAGGTGGCCCGGCGCGTGGCGGAGGCGCCCACCCGGTCGCCCCGCTCGGCGGGCCTGACCGGCTCCGAGCAGCGGTAGGCGAACATCGGCGGCACGGCCGCCCACACCACCCGTTGCCGGCGCACCTGCCCGAAGCGCTCCCGCAGCATCTGGCGCAGCCGCCGCCCCTGCGCGGTCGCCGCCTGGTGGAGGCAGGTCAGGGTCACGAGCTCGCCGTCGTCAGCGAGCACGTCCACAATGGCGTCCAACGTCGCCCCGCGGACATCCGGAGTCATCAGAGTCCAGGGCAGGCTGCTGCAGACGGCGTCGACCTCGCCGAGCCGGTGTTCGCGCACCAATTCCGGCAGGTCCGCGGCGGAGCGATTGGCGACATGCACCGTGTTGCTGTCGGATGTGAGGCGATCACGCAACGCGTCCGCGAACTCGCGGTTCAGCTCCACGGCCACCAGAGTCGCGTCGCTGTCGAGGCGGCGCAGGAGCCCCTCCGTCAACGCCCCTGTGCCCGCGCCGAGCTCGATCACCCGTCGCGCCGAGGAGAGATCAAGACTCTCCGTCATCATCCGCACCACAGGGCCGGAGCTGGCCGCGATGCTTCCGGTCTGTCGCGGATTCCGAATGAACTCCCGGAGAAAACCCACCGAATCGCTCCTCAGGTCGATGGACACCGTGGCACGGCGGTCTTGGCAACTGCAGCGGCTCCTCGGCGACGAGGTATCCGGTTCACGGTACGGAAGTCGCCAATGCGCCGCAAATGGGACTGGTCACGTACCGCCTTTGGCCTGTTCATGAATACCCGCACGACGCTGTCTGCACGCGAGGGCGCCTTGTCGGGTGCCCCAGGCGGTTCGAAAGCCGGCGGTCCGGGCATACGGTGGATTACTGATAGTGAGCCACGGACCGTGACGTCTTCGACTAAGCCACCCGTAAACAAACCTTCCCGTCATTACGGAAACGGAGAGTGACGCGACCGCGTCCGGTGACTTACTGTGGCCAGCGTTGCCAACCTGGAGGACAGCCGGTGCCCGAACGACCGCCTCACTCAGGCCCACACGATCTGGGTCCATCCAGCCCGACGCCAGCGGCGCCCGCGGATTCGGGCGCGCGCCCAGCGGAGGTCGCAGTGCCGGGCCAGCAGCCCGGCCCCGACGGCGACCAGGCCCGTTACCGATCACTGCGTGACCTCTCGTACGGCGGCCGCCCCGGACCGAGCCGACCGCCGGCCGCCCAGACCTGGCAGAGCCAGCGCAACGCCTCCCAGGCGGAGCCGGCGACGGCTCCGGCTCAGCGCGCGCCGTCTTCCGACACCGTCGGTCAGCCGGAGGTGTGGGCCGAGCCCTCGCCGCCGGCCCCCGCCGCCCCGAAACGCAGCCGGCGGCTGCTCCTCGCGGTGACGTCCCTGGCGGTGGTGCTCGCGCTGGCGGCTGGCGGCTACGTCGCCTACCGCGCGGTCGCGCCTCAGTTCGGGCTGGCGTACGCGCCGGGCGGCACGGCCGCGATCAACGGGGTCGCCTTCACTGTCACCCGCGCCGAGTGCGGGCTGACCTCCGCGCCCGAGACTGACGCCCGCCCGTCGAAGTCGCAGTTCTGCGTGGTCGACCTCAACGCGGAGAACCAGACCGACTCGAACCGGTACCTGGTGCTCTCCCTGTTCAACGTGAACCTCGACAGCGGCCTGCAGGCCGACCCGTCCGGCTCCGCCATGCAAACACTGTCGGTGAAGGTGGACCCCGGCGAGAGCCGCGACCTGCAACTCGTGTACGACGTCTGGGACGGCGTGCGGATGTCCGCGGTGCAGGTGCAGATCGGGTACGAGACCGAGCTGATCCCCCTGGTGTGAGCCGCGAGGCTCAGGCCTGGGCCTGCGGCGGAATGCGGAACGCCATGGTCGGGGCCTCCGCGAGCGTGGACGACGAGTCCGCCGGCCCGGACGGGCGCCAATGGCGGGCGTCGGCTAGCTCCACACCAGTGTGCAACTCCACCCTGTCCCACGCGGAGAGCACCCGCCGCTGACCGCGCTGCAGCTCCACCGGAGCTGGCGCCGCGTCGGGGCCGGTGCGGGTCAGCACCACCGAGCCGTTCGTGCTGGTGTCCTCCACCATGAGCGAACCGTCCGAGAGACCCAGCAGCACGTGGCTTCGGCTCACCAGGCGCACCGCCTCGTCATCGAGCAACTCCCCCAGACGGATCCCTGGCGACTCCGGGTTGCGGCCCACGGCGGTGGGTCGGTCGGCGCGCACGGTGAAGCGTCGCCGGGCCGCGCCGTTGACCAGGGCCAGGACCGCGACCGCGGGCGGCGCGACCCCGACATCGGCGAGCGGCTGACGGTGTCGTGGGCAGACCGGCTCGCCCCGCACCAGCCGGGGAGGCGGTTGCGCGCCCTGCTCGCCGCCCCCAAACGACGGGCACATCGGCTCTGCGCACCGCCACCACCGGCGCAGCACGGGGTTCTGGCCGCCGGGCGGCGAGGCGGATCCGGCGGCGCCGTCGCCGCTCAACACCGCGCCACCCGCTCCTGGCACGGGCGTCAGGCGACGCGCGACGATGCCACCGAACCGGTCGTGGTACGGCGCGTAGTCCGCCCGGCTGATCATCGGCAGCCGGGCCAGCTCCGCGATCTCCAGCACTCTGTCGCCCAACTCGGGCACCACCTCGGCCAGGCCGTCATCGCCCCAGCGGCGGATCACCATCTTCTCGTTCGACGTCAGCTCCAGGTCGGAGAGCAGACTCCGTTCCGCGACCGGATAGACCATGACGCTGTCGTCGCCGTTGCG
>WHSM01000535.1 GCA_009380105.1 Micromonosporaceae bacterium | reverse complement strand
GAGCCCGAGCCGGCGTCACCGGCTCGGGAAGAGGTCGAGGCCGCCGCCGCGGAACGGGACGAGGTGGAGCGCGCGGCCGGCCGCCCGCCGGTGGAGAGCTGACGTGGTCGCAGGCGTCCGGGCCGGCGTCGTGGCCGCTGTGGTCCTGACCCTCAGCGCGGCTGCGGGCTGCGTCTCGCCCGACCGGCAGGGCGCCCAGGACCGTCCGAGCGGCACGACGGGAACGACTGGCGCGACGGGAACGACCGGGACCGGAGCCTGGAGCGTCGGGGCCGCGGCCCCGGTCCCGCTGACCGAGGTCGGCGGCGCCGCGTTCGACGGCCGGGTATGGACGGCCGGCGGCCTCACCAAACAGGGCGCGGGCGCCACGAGGGTGCTCGTCTACGACCCCGCCTCCGACTCCTGGAGCAAGGGCCCGGAGCTGCCGGACGGCGTGCATCACGCGGGGCTCGTCGGCGCCGACGAGCTGTACCTGATCGGCGGCTACCACGGCGGCCTGCGAGAAGGCGTCACCGCCGACGTCTGGGTGTTGGACGAGTCGGAGAAGCGGTGGCGGAAAGGCCCGCCGTTACCGGAGGCGCGGGGCGCCGGGGCGGCGGCGTGGGACGGCGCGCGCGTCGTCTACGGGGGCGGCGTCGGGCCGGACGGCCAACCCTCCGAGCAGGTGTACGCCCTGGAAGACGGGCGATGGAGCCAGGTCGGGGAGTTGTCGCGTGCCCGGGAGCACCTGGGCGCCGCCAGCGACGGCGAGGGCCGGGTGTGGTTCCTGGGCGGCAGGGCCGGCGGCATCGGGGGGACATTGGCGGACGTCGACCTCGTGGACGGCGACCGGGTCGGCAGGATCGGCGCGTTGCCCACCGCCAGGGGCGGCGTCGCCGGGTTCTACGCCCCGGGCAAAGGAGCGTGCCTGGCTGGTGGCGAGCATCCGGACGGCACGTTCGACGAGGTCGAGTGCGTCGCCGGCGACGGTGCCACGAGTCGTCTGCCCCGGCTGGGTCACGCGCGTCACGGCGTCGGCGCAGCGGTTCTCGACGGCACGGCGTACGTGCTGCTCGGCGGCCGGAAGCCGGGGCTGCACGTGAGCGCCGTGGTCGAGCGGCTGCGCCTCCCCGAGCCGCGCTAGCCGGCTCACGCCCGAGCCGGCTCACGCCCGAGTCCGCTCACGCCAGGCCGCGGCGCGCCACCGCCGGCGGGCGATCGCCGCGGATCGAGGCGACCATGTCCAGAGCCTGGCGGGTCTCGCGCACCTGATGGGCACGGAACACGCGGGCTCCGTGCCACGCGCAGACGGCGGTGGCGGCGAGAGTTCCGACCAGCCGCTGATCCACCGGCAGGTCCAGGGTCTCGCCGATGAAGTCCTTGTTCGACAGGGCCACGAGCACCGGCCAGCCGGTGGTGACCAGCTCGTCGAGTCGCCGGGTCAGCTCCAGCGAGTGGTAGGTGTTCTTCCCGAAGTCGTGGGCCGGGTCGATCAGGATGCCATCGGCGCGCACCCCGTGGCTCAGCGCCCGCTCGGTGAGCCGCAGCACGGTGCTCACCGCGTCGGCCACGACGTCGTCGAACGCCGCCCGGTGCGGCCGGGTGCGCGGCGTCAGCCCTCCGGCGTGGGAGCAGACCAGCCCGGCGCCGCCGGCGGCGGCGACCCGGCACAGGTCAGGGTCGGCTCCGGACCAGGTGTCGTTGACGAGGTCGGCGCCGGCGCCGATCGCGCGTTCGGCCACCTCGGCGCGCCACGTGTCGATCGAGATCACGATCTCCGGGTGCCGGGCGCGCACCTCGGCGATGAACCCGACCGTGCGCCGGATCTCCTCGGCGGCGTCGACCTCGGCGCCCGGCCCGGCCTTGACGCCGCCGATGTCGATGATGTCGGCGCCTTCGGCGACCCGGTCCGCTACTGCCCGTAGCGCCGCTTCCTCGCCGTAGGTGGCTCCTCTGTCAAAAAATGAGTCGGGGGTACGGTTCACAATCGCCATCACCGCGAGATCCCCCGGACCGAAGGCGCGCCGGCCGAGCCGCAGCACGCGGTCTTCGGGGGCGGACGGTTCCTCTGGCACAGCCTGTCTCTCCAGCAGCGGGTCGGGATCAACCTACCCCGGACCCAAGTCGGCGCCGGATGCGTCGCCGTGTCACGATCCCTCCATGGCGCAAATCCTGCTGCTGGTGACCGTGGCGCTCGTGGTCGGCGCTCTGGTGTTCGGGGTGGCGGCTCTGGCGACGGGACGCGACCCCGGCCTCTCGCCGGCCGAGCCCGACGACAGCGCGCGAAGCCTGCCTGGCGGCCGTCCGTTGCTCGAGTCCGACATCAGCACGGTGCGGTTCGACACCGCGATGCGTGGCTACCGGATGGCGCAGGTCGACTCGGAGCTGCGTCGGATCTCGTACGACCTGGGCTACAAGCAGGAGCTGATCGAGGCCCTGGAGGCCGAGGTGCAGGCACTGCGGGACGGTCGGTTCGAAGACGCCGAGGTGCTGCGCAAGGCGCGTGAGGCGGCGGCCGCGATCAG
>WHSM01000151.1 GCA_009380105.1 Micromonosporaceae bacterium | reverse complement strand
GTGCCCCCAACGGGATTCGAACCCGTGCTACCGCCTTGAAAGGGCGGCGTCCTAGGCCACTAGACGATGGGGGCGGGCCCCGTCATCATCGCACATTCCGGCACCCTGGCTGACGCCAGCATCCCGGCCCGTGTGAAGGCCACGCAAGCATACGTGACGCGCCGCCGAACGCAAAAGCGAGCTGCCCAGATCACGCTCTCGTCCCACTGAGACAGAAGCAGCCCGACCACGAAATCTTGAAGTCTTGTGGGGGCGTACGGCCCCACAAGACTTCAAGATCCCGCAGAGGACGGCGCGCGGAAACCGGGCGCGGAGGGTGGCGCGGGGCGTACCCCTGCTAGAGCGGCGTCAGCTGGAAACGGCGCGTCAGGTGCGGCAGGACGTCGTGCAGCGCGCGGTAGGTCTGCGTCCGGTTGCCGCCGCCGTCGTGCAGCAGCACGATGTCGCCCTTCTTGGTCTCCCGCTTCACGAACGACGAGATCTGTCGCGCGGGCGGCTTGGTCCAGTCCCGCGGGTCGACGTTCCAGTGCAGCGGGACCATGTCCAGCTCGCGCACGACCCGCACGCCTCGCTTGGTCCACATGCCGCCGGGTTGCCGGAAGTACGGGATCTGCGCGCCCGGCACGGCGCTGAGGATGGCCGCGTTGGTGCGGGCGAGGTTCGCCTTGATGTGTCCAGGGCTGCGCTTTCCGAGCCGCAGGTCGTGGTCCCAGGTGTGGTTGCAGAGGGTGTGTCCATCGCGGACGATCTCGCCGATCAGCTTGGGGTGCCGCTTCACTTCGATGCCGACCACGCAGAAGGTGGCTTTCACCTTGTGCTTGCGCAGCAGCGCGAGCACCTTGGGGGTCCACGTGGGGTCGGGGCCGTCATCGAACGTGAGCGCGACAGCGGAGGAGCCGGTGACCTGCTGGGAGCCGTGTGGACCGGGACTGGGCGCCGGGGCGCCGCTCGCAGTCGGGGACGCGGACGGGTTCGATGGCGTCGGCGAGGCGCTGGTGCGTGCCCTCTTGGACGGTCGTGGCTTGGTCTTGGCGACAGCTTCGTTCCACGGGTCCGGCGGCGCGTCGGCGGAGCCGGTGGGGCCGCAGGAGATCAGCACTGCGGCACAGATCGCGACCGCGAGGTTGAGCCTGCTTTGTGCCAAAGATCGCCTCCCCGACGTCGTCGCCGGCAGCGTGACCAAGCACCGCTAATGATCCGGACCACAGGACGCGGGCACAAGGGTCATCCCACGCAGGTGTCCACAAACTGGACAGACGACCCAGAGCGCGGAAGCGGGCCGCAGCGGCAGTGGGACCGGGCAGCGCGAAAGGAGGGGCCGGCGGCTCAGCCGGTGGCCAGGCGCACCACGTCGTGGAGCCAGGGCGCGTAGCGCTCCGGGTGGGCGGCGAGGTCGGCCCGCAGGTCGTCGAGGTTGACCCAGCGCCACTCCGCGACCTCGGCCGGGTCGGGCGACGGCTCGGCCGACGAGTCCACTCTGGCGGTGAGAACGTGGTCGTACTCGCGTTCAACGCGGCCGCTGTCTGGATCCTGGGCGTGGTAGACGAACCGGCCCGCCTCGGCGAGCGGCCACGCGGACATTCCCATCTCTTCGTTGAGTCGCGCCGAGGCGGCGGTGGCGATGTCCTCGCCGGGGCCGGGATGGCCGCAGCACGTGTTGGCCCAGCGCAACGCGAACCGGGTCTTGCTCGCGGCGCGGCGTTGGAGCAGCAGGTCGCCGCGGTCGTCGAGCAGCAGCACGGAGAACGCCCGGTGCAGTTGTCCGGGCGCTGCGTGGGAGGCGGCGACAGTCGTGGCGCCGATGGGCCTCCCGGTGTCGTCGACGACCTCGACCAGATGGCTCTCTCGGCTCCTGGAGGTGGTCACGGGATACAGCGTACGCGGGGCAATTTATAGCTTTAGTGGCTTTTACAAGCTTAAGGCAGCTCATCCGAGGAGTGCTCCGCGGCGAGTAGGCCCTGGCGATAGACCGCCAACGCCTCGCCGCTGCGGTCGGAGTCGCGCAGCAGATCGCCCAGAAGCCTGGCCGTGCGCGCTGTGTCCGGGCCGGCCTCGGCGCGCAGACACAGCCGCATCGAGACCCGGAACGACCGCTCGGCCAGTTCCAGCTCGCCGGCCTCGGACGCGATGACCCCACGCAGCCGGTGCGCCTCGGCCAGCGCGATCGTCGGCTGCGGCTCCTCGTCGGCGAGCCGCCAGGCGTCGTCCAGCGCGGTGATGGCCTCTTCGGGCCGGCCCAGCCGCCACAACACGGTCGCCAACTCGCTGGCCAGACTGCCGGCCCAGTACCACGAACCGAGATCGCGCATCATGTCCCGCGCGGTCGCCAGCTCCGGCTCCGCGTCGGCGTACCGGCTCTCCCGGGAGAGCTTGAACCCGCGGGACCAGTGGCAGACCGCGATCTCCAGCTTGTAGTCCATCTGCTGGTACGCCGCCTGCGCGCGATCCAGCGCGGCCTCGGCGTCAACGCCGCGCCCCTGCGCCAGGAATGTGCGGGCGACCTGCACGTTCATCGCGGCCAGCAGCTCGGGATCCTTGACACCCCCGGCGAGCGACAGCGCGATCTCGGCGGCGTGCGCGGCGCGTTGCGGCAGGCCCAGCTCCATGTAGACGCCGACCATGCCGTACGAGAGCTGCACCAGCGCGTCCGGCGAGTTCAGCCCGTCGCGCTCCAGCCGCTCCCTCGTGGTCTCCAATGTGTACGCCGCCTCCCGCAGGTCTCCGCGCAGCCGCAGCAACCGGGCGCGCTGCGCAATGATCGGCACCAGCTCGGTGAGCGGCTCTCCGACGAGCCGTTGCTCGGCTTCGTCCAGGCGGCGCATGGCGACGGTGGGGTCGCCGCCCCGCTCGGCGCAGCGCGCGAGCCCGAGCAGCGCGGCGGCCTCGATCCGCGGCAGGTCGGCCTCGCGGGCCTCGTTGCGCACGGTCGTGTACTGGCGCACCGCCTCGGACAGCTCGTCGGTGGACGCCGCGTGGCGCGCGTTGGCCAGTGCCAGGCGCAGCTCCGCGATCGCGTGGGCGGGCCGGCCGGTGAGCAGCTCCTCGTCGTCGACTCCGAGCCGGTCGGCGAAGTACTCGATCGCCTCGTGGGACGGCCGCCGACGGCCGGACTCGATGGTGGAGACGAACGCGGCGGAGTAGCGGTCGCCGGCCACGTCCTTCTGGGTCAACCCGCGGGCGACGCGGAGCCGGTGCAGCCGAGCGCCCAGGGACTCGTCGTCGGGCGCGTCCGCCTGCGGAACCTCGGCGATGGTCACGGCTTAGCTTCCGTCATCGGATCAACACGTGGCAAGCCCGGAGCAGGTATAGGGAAACCCCCACTTAACAAAGCATTTACTAGAGTCACTTAACCTGTTATACCTAATTCACAGCAGAGGTCACACCAGCGGCATCTGCTAGCGCGAACCGGTCGCGAGGCACACACGCCCCGCGCGGCTTCGGCTCCGGATTCTGGGGAGGCACCGGGCCGAAGCACAGACCCGGGCCGCGGCACTGGAGCCCGAGCCGAGTGCCGCGGCCCGTTCCACGTCCGGGCGCCTCCCAGGCGTGGCCGGCTCCGTGTGGTGAGCGCCCCCTTACTAACTGACTCGTCAGTAGGTATGTTCCGAAGCACGTGAAGAGCCTCACCTCGTGCTTGGGGGCCATCGTGTTCGACCAGGTTTCGAAGATCGCTAAGCGGGCGGCCGTCGAGTCGCACGCTCTGGCGACTGTGGCCAGAGCCGGCATGCTGGGCGTGGCACCGCCCGGGAAGATGGCCGGGATGCTGCACGGGCTGACGGCGTTCGGCCCGGTCGGCGGCGCCATCACCCTCGCGGCCATCAAGCATCCCGACCGACCCGGCCTGGTCGACGAGTTGGGCACGTTGACCTTCAGGGAACTCGACCAGCGGTCCAACGCGCTCGCCAACGTCTGGCGGGACCGGGGCATCGCCGAAGGCGCCGGCGTCGGCATCCTCTGCCGCAATCACCGGGGCATGCTCGACGCCACGTTCGCCAGCGCCAAGGTCGGCGCCAGGGCCCTCTATCTGAACACCGACTTCGCTCGCCCGCAGGCCACCGACGTGTGCGCCAGGGAAGGCGTCGACGTGCTGGTCTACGACGAAGAGTTCACCGAGGTGCTCGCCGACGTGGCAGCCCCGAAAGGGCGGTTCCTCGCCTGGACGGACAACCGGCCGGCGGTCGAGACTCTCGACGACCTGATCGCCAAGGGCGCGCCGGAGCTGTCCCGCGACCCGGGCCGGCCCGGCGGCCTGGTGCTGTTGACCAGCGGCACCACCGGCACCCCGAAAGGTGCTCCCCGGCCACAGCCGAAGTCACTGGCGATCCCGGGCGCGATCCTGTCGAAGATCCCGTTCCGGGGCGGCGAGACCATGTACGTCGCGCCTCCGATCTTCCACACCTGGGGTTTGACCACGTCGATCCTCGCGCTCGGGGTCGGCGCGACGCTGGTCACCCGGCGCCGCTTCCGGCCGGAGGAGATCCTGGGAGACCTCGCCCGCCACAAGGTCGCGTCGTTCGTGGTGGTGCCGGTGATGCTGAAGCGGATCCTGGCGCTCGGCGAGCCGGAGATCGCAAAACACGATCTTTCCTCGGTACGGGTGATAGCCGCGGCCGGCTCGCAGCTGGAGGGCGCGCTGGCCGTGAAGACGATGGACATCTTCGGAGACGTCCTCTACAACCTGTACGGCTCCACCGAGGCGGCGTACGCCAGCATCGCCGACCCCGCCGACCTGCGGGCCGCTCCCGGATGCGCCGGCCGGCCGCCGTTCGGCAGCACCGTCAAGATCCTCGGCGACGACGGCGGAGAGCTGCCGCAGGGGCAGACGGGGCGGATCTTCGTCGGCAACACCAGCCAGTTCGACGGCTACACCGGCGGCGGCCACAAGGAGGTCATCCGCGGCCTGATGTCCACCGGCGACGTGGGGCACTTCGACGCGGGCGGCCGGCTGTTCGTGGACGGCCGCGACGACGACATGATCGTCTCCGGCGGCGAGAACGTCTTCCCGCAGGAGGTCGAGGAGCTGCTCGCCGGCCACGACTCCGTCAACGATGCCGCGGTGGTCGGGGTGGACGATGAGGAGTTCGGCAAGGCGCTTCGCGCTTTCGTGGTACGCCGTGCCGGCAGCGAGCTGGACGAGGACGCGGTGCGGGAGTTCGTCAAGCAGAACCTGGCCCGCTACAAGGTGCCGCGCAAGGTGGTCTTCCTGGACGAGCTCCCCCGCAACCCCTCCGGCAAGGTGCTCAAACGCCTGCTCGCCACGTGGGACTCCTGACCGTCGCGCCGGCCCGCCCTTTGTCGGCTTTCGGCGGCCTCAGCTCCACCTTTGAGCGCCATTTAGCGGTAAATGGCGGTTCAAGGGGGCGGGTGCGTCGCGCATCGTCTCTTCGGTCAGATAGTCAGGAACTGTCGGGAACCCGACAGCCTGAGCGGTTCCAAGCGGACGAGACTCCGCGTGGGACCGCGGCCTCGGGGGCACGGTGATGGCCGCGCGGCGATGAGGAGCGGGTCAATGACTCGACCCCGTAGGCGCACACTTGCACTCGTTGTTCTCGCGATCGCCGCGCTGTGCGGCGCGTCGGCCGTGCAGGTGATCACCTCGGCGGCGCACGGAGCGCCGCCGCCCGGCAAGGGCAAGGCTCCCGACCACGTGCGGTCCAAGTCCGACGCCGCCCGCACCAAGCTCGACGGCAAGCTGCGCAAGCTGCTCGACAGCGGCAGCACCAAGAAGGTCCACGTTTTCGCCACTGTGGCGGGCGACCCCGACGCCGCGACGGCGTATCTCGACGACGCGCGGGTCGCCCACTCGGCCGGCGCCGGGCTGGTGCTCGGCCGGATCGGCGCCCAGGCGCTGCCGAAGCTCGCCGGCGCCAAAGGGGTCGTGTCGGTCAACTCGATCGACTTCGCGCAGACCGGGCGACCGCTCGGCAGCCCTGACCCCGAGGTCGGCAAACGCAGCCGCCCCAGTGCCGCGGAGAAGAAGTCCGCCCTCAACAAGCTGTTCGAGAAAGAGGTCCCGTACGCGGACGCGCCCCCGCTGGCCGGCTCGAACTTCGAGGAGCTGAAAGAGCTCGCGGTGCTCGACGCCAAGACCCACCGCTTCGCCGAAGCGTGGAACGCCGGCTACACCGGCGCCGGCGCCACTGTCGGCGTGCTCGACGGCGGCACCGACTTCGGTCACCCGGACCTGATCGGCACCTGGCAGACCTGGTCCGGTCTCACCGGCTCACGGGCCGGGTGGAACGGCTGGCCGAAGGCCTTCGACCCGTACGGCACCCTGGTCTGGCTCAGCGCGCCGAGCTTCGTCGACCAGGGGCTGTCCTGGTACACGAAGACCGCGGCCGCCCCATGCCCCGGCTGGGCGGACAAGGACGCGGACGACGCGTGCGCGGTCAAGTTCGCCACCATGACCGGCCCGGCACGTAACTTCACCGCGCCCACCGGCACGAACCAGCACACCTACAAGTTCCCGGCCGGGTTCAGCAAGTCCGGCGACGTGCGGATGGGCAGCCACCCCGACGACCACCTGCTGTCGCTGTTCGGCGAGCGTCCCGCGTTCCTGGTCACCGACCCGAACACGGCCGGCGACTACGACACCGTGTACGTCGACCTGGACAACGACTACCGGTTCGGCGACGAGAAGCCGGTCACCAAGTCCTCGCCGGCGGCGTACCGCGACATGAACGGCGACAGCTACACCGACCTGTCCGGCGGCCTGCTGTACCACATCTCCGACGGGGCAACCCCGATCCCGGGCGGTCTGGACGCGTTCGGAGTGCTCGACACGTCGTACGGCCCGGGCGAGTTGCTGGCGTGGACCGGCGACTACGACCCGTCGATCGGCGGCCACGGCACCCTGACGGCCTCCAACGTGGCTGGTCAGGGAGTGATCAACGGCCTGGCGCCGGAGTTCAGCGACCTGCCGGGCGGCACATACCCCGGCGCGGTGATCGGCGGTGCGCCCGAGGCGAAGCTGGCGCCGTTCGGCGACATCTACTTCTCGTTCGCGTTCTCCACCCAGTTCGGGTACTTCCTGTCGACCCGGCGCGGCGTCGACGTCACGTCCAACTCGTACGGCTCCTCTGACGTGGACAACGACGGGTGGGACGCCGCGAGCCAGGAAGCGGACGTGATCCACCACAACCAGCGGACCACGCCGCTGTTCTCCACCGGCAACGGCGCTCCCGGCTTCGGCACGACAGCGCCGCCGGCCCCGTTCGCGGGCATCTCGGTCGGCGCGTCGACGCAGTTCGGCGGCACTGGCTGGGACTCCATCGACAGCACCAGCCAGATCGTGGACAACGACGTGATGGTGTGGTCGAACCGCGGGTTCGGCGCCACCGGCAGTCCCGGCGTGGACGTGGTCGCGGACGGCGCGTTCTCGGCCGGCGACCTGACGCTGAACGCGGCGCTCGACGGCCGGAACGCGTGGGAGACGTGGGGCGGCACCAGCCGCTCGGCTCCGGTCGCGGCCGGCGCTGCCGCGCTGGTCTACCAGGCGTGGAAGCAGGCCAACCCGGGCCCGGTCCCGTCCCGGTTCTACACGGTTACGAAGGACGTCCTGAAGTCGTCCTCGCAGGATCTGGGATACGACGCCACGATCCAGGGCGCGGGCTCCGTGGACGCGGCGAAGGCCGCCGCTGTCGCCGCCGGCACAGCGACCAGGGTCTCGCCCGGCGAGTGGCGGGCCGGCGACTACCGCGGCGACGAGCACCCGGTGTTCTCCCACCTGATGGCTCCGGGCAGCTCCGACACCCAGGAGTTCTCGATCGACGGACCGGCCGGGACCTGGCAGGTCTCCGACCGGCAGATGGTCCGCACGGACAGCGAGACGTTCTCGTTCTCCAGCGCCCACGTGTCGAACGAGAGCCCGTCCAACTTCAACGCACCCGACTATCTGGTCGACCTGTCGAACCGGGTCGCCGACCATGCCGACGCCGACCTGATGGTGGTGCGGTTGAACTACCCGCGCGCGCAGTTCGACGGAGACGGCGACTACCGCGAAGACCAGGCGTGGCGGCTGCTCACGTACGACTGGACCGACGTCAACGACGACGGCAACCTGTGGACCGACGCGGACGGTGACGGCGTGGTGGACCACGCCGACCTGTCCACGGCGAACAACCCCGACGCCTTCCCCGACATCGACTTCGCGAACTCGGAGATGGACAAGGGCGAGTACGTGCGGTTCATGTACCACCGGGCCGGCGCCAACTCGCTGATGTCGTTCGTCCGCGACCCAGCCGACCGGATGGCCGACGGCCTGTTCCTGGGCCTGCAGCACACGGCGCGCAACGCGGGCATTCCGGTGACGGACTTCGACATCCAGATCGACTGGTACGAAAACTCCGACTGGTCCTGGATCAGCACACCGGCTTCCGCGTCCGGCTCGTTCGACGCCACGATCAACGTCCCGGCGAACGCGCCGTACGGCATGTACTCCGGCGCCGTCGTGCTCACCAAGGGCAGCGACACGATCGTGGTCCCGGTCTCCGTGGCGGTGGCCGCGACCATGCAGCAGGACAGCACCGGCAAGATCAACGGCTCCGTGCTGTTCGGCGGAGCGGATGTCGCCGCCGATCAGGCCGATCTGCTGTACAACAACGGGTCGGTGTTCGGGGCCAGCGACTGGACCTGGCGCGCGGAGTCCGGTGACTGGCGGTTCTTCTTCCTGGACGTGCCGCAGGAGCCTGCCCCGGGTTCGCTGTTCCTGGCGAACACCACCTGGAACGGCACGGCGCCCTACACGGACATCGACACGCTGATCATGGGTCCGTCGCAGAACCACTTCCAGGTCATCGGGGACAGCGTCTTCGGCGGGCCGTACATCATCGACACCGTCGGCAAGAGCCCCAACACGCGCACCGGCGCCGGGGTCTGGCGGTTCGACACGGCGACCGGAGGGGCGGCCGACTTCGTCGCGGCGCCCGCCCAGGAAGGGTTGCATTCGGTTGCGCTGCACCAGGTCGGCTGGCAGGGCGACGCGTTCCACACGCCGTTCTCGGTGACACTGGGCAGCGCTTCCGTGGCGCCGAGCGCGGTGGTGAGCGACACTCCGTCCGACAGCGGTGGCTTCGACGTCACGTTCGAGTCCGGAGTCCCGCTCGACGGGCTCACGGCGGAGGCGTTCGGGCTCAGCCAGCCCAGCGTCACCACCGAGACCGCCTCGCAAGACGATCCGAACGACCCGAGTTCGGCCAGTGTGAAGAAGAGCCTCACGCTGAGCCACGCGTCGCGGCTGACGGTCTCCACGGCGCTCGGCACCGACGACCTCGACCTGTTCGTGGTGCACGACGCCAACGGCGACGGCAACTTCACCAACAGCGAGATCGTGGCTTCGTCGACGACCGGCTCCTCGAACGAGTTCGTAGAGCTGACCGGCCCGGCCGACGGCGACTACCAGGTCTGGGTGCAGGGCTGGAGCGTCAGCGGCGCTCCGAGCTTCCAGCTGTCGGTCGACGCCGTGCAGGGCAACGACATGACAGTCAGCGGCATCCCGGACGGCCCGATCCCGCCCGGCGAACCAGTCACGATGACGGTGAACTTCACCCGGGAGATGAGCGTCGGCGAGTCGTACTTCGGCGAACTGCTGCTAGGCCCGCCGTCAGCCCCGAGCGCCCTGAGCGTCCCCATCCGCATCAACCGCGTCTAGGAGGGCGCTGAATAATCCGCGTGTCCTGCCCGGCATGCGGTAGCTCGGCTGGGATAATTTGCGCGTGCAGGGTGTAGAGGGTCTGGACCGGGAGCTTTTGGACGCGCAGGCTCTGGTCGGTCATTTAGTCGCTGATG
>WHSM01000569.1 GCA_009380105.1 Micromonosporaceae bacterium | reverse complement strand
TCCGGGCTGGAGCCACCGGCGGGCGCGGTCGAGATCGGCTTGGGTGTCGCAGTCGTACCAGGGTGGCGGGTCGACCCGGGAGTGCACCTCGGTCACCAGCGCGTCGTCGTACAGCCTGCGCAGCGGCACCCCTTCGGGATCGCCGACCGCGTGCAGCCGCTCGCGCAGCGGCCCCGTCCGCCACACCGCGCACAGGTACTGCCGCCGGCCCTGGTCGTCGACATACGCCGCGGAGACCTCCGCCGCGGCCACCCGCAACTCCCGCACGGCCTCGGCGGTGAGGAACGGCAGGTCACCCGCGAACAGCGCGATGTGCTCCAGGCCGACAGGAACCAGCGCGAGACCCGCTGCGATCCCCGCGATCGGCCCGGCTCCGGGCGGTTGTTCCCGGGTCGACAGCACCCCGGGCGGCAGTTCGCGAGGCGGGCCGACGACGATCCTGACCTCGGCGTCGGCGACAGCGTCGAGCACCCGGGTCAACAGCGACCGCCCGCCCAGGGTGAGCGCAGGTTTGTCCACGCCCCCGAGACGACGGCCGCCGCCACCAGCGAGCACCACCGCCGCGTACCGTTCCGCGCCGTCCTCAGCCGCCACCTTCTCGACGGTACGCGAGCCAGCCGGCGCCGCCGCGACAACATGCTCGATGGGTCGATCGTGTGACCGCGCATGTTCGAGTTGGCATTCGTTCGCTATCGGCCCTGGGCACGCGTCACCCGTCGCGGACGAAGCCCAGCTCATTACCGTCTGGGTCGGCGATGGTGAACTTGCGTGAGCCGTAGGGCGTCGAGAAGAGTTCCTCGACCACGCGCGGGTCGTCCTTGAGCTGCTCCCAGAGGGTGTCGAGATCCTCGACGGTGAAGTTGTAGCGACCACCCCACCCTTGGTCCACACTAAGGGAGTAGGTCGCCCCACCTGTCTTCGAAACTGGCAGTAGACCGGGTCTTGCTCCGGCCAGTACGCAGTGACTGCGAAGCCGAGAACCCGCTCGTACCACTCCACGGCCCGCTGAAGATCTGTCACATTGGCGCGAACGTGCGCAAGGTTCGTTTGCATGTCGATAAGTCTGACAGCGGGAATCTGTGGGCCGGCCCGAGCAACTCCAAGCCGGATACCGGTGGCGCCATGTGGCAGTGCCGCCCCGATCCCTCCGCTGATGATCTGCAGGCGACGTAGCCTTCACTGGTGGGCATCGTCAGCGACCGCCGGCTCGTGGTCCGGTGGACCAACGGCGAGCAGACGCGCCGTCCCGACACTCTGGTCGCGGAGGAGCCGTTGGAGATCCGCGTCAACGGCCGTCCACTCGCGGTGACGATGCGGACGCCGGGCGACGACGTCGATCTGGCACTGGGGTTCCTGGTCACCGAAGGCCTGATCGGCGGCGCGAACGACGTCGTGACCGCCCGTCGCTGCGGCGCCGCGCGGCCCGACGGCCCGGCTCCGACCGATGACCCGGCCATCGGCGGCGCTGCCGCCTACAACGTGCTCGATGTGACGCTGGCCCCCCACGTGCCGCCGCCGCTGGTCGACCCGACGCGCAACTTCTACACGACCAGTTCCTGCGGGGTCTGCGGCAAGGCCAGCATCGACGCGGTGCGCACCCAGTCGCGCCACCGAATCGGCGACGAGGCCATGCGGATCGACGTTGCCGCGCTCGCCGCGCTGCCGGACCGGCTGCGGGCCGCCCAGCGGGTCTTCGCGCGCACCGGGGGCCTGCACGCCGCGGGTCTGTTCACCCGCGACGGGGATGTCGTCAGCGTGCGTGAGGACGTGGGTCGCCACAACACCGTGGACAAGGTGATCGGCGACGCCGCGCGCCAGGGGCAGCTGCCGCTGCGCGGGCGGCTGTTGCTGGTGAGCGGCCGGGCCAGTTTCGAACTCGTCCAGAAGGCGTCGATGGCGGGGATCCCGATGCTGGCGGCGGTGTCGGCCCCGAGCACCCTGGCTGTCGACCTCGCCGACGAGTCGGGGATGAGCCTGGTCGGTTTTCTCCGCGAAGGCCGGATGAACATCTACACCCACCCACATCGCGTCAACCTGGGCTGAAGCTTCCCGGCTCGACGCCGCCCGCCACGGCCGCGGCGATGATCCGGGCCTGCGCGTACTCCGGCGCCACGTTCATCGCGCGGTGCGCCGCGATG
>WHSM01000084.1 GCA_009380105.1 Micromonosporaceae bacterium | reverse complement strand
TCGTAGATCTCGTCCGGGGTGCCGACCTGCTGCACGATCCCGTCGTTCATCACCACCACCCGGTCGGCGAGGCTCAGCGCCTCCTCCTGGTCGTGGGTGACCAGGATCGTGGTGTAGCCCAACTCCTTCTGCAGGTGGCGCAGCTCGCGACGGGTCGTGTCGCGCTGGGCGGCGTCCAGGTGCGACAGCGGCTCGTCCAGCAGCAGCACGTCGGGCTCGCGCACCACCGCGCGGGCCAGCGCGACCCGCTGCTTCTGGCCGGACGACAGACCGGCCGGCCTCAGGTCCAGGATGTCGGTGAGCCCGATCCGCTCGGCGACCGCCTTCACCCGGGCGGCGCGGTCGTTCTTGCGGCGCGCGCGCAGGCCGAACGCGATGTTCTCCGCGACCGTCAGCGGCGGGTAGAGCGCGTAGTTCTCGAAGGCCACTCCGATGTTGCGCTCCTGCGGGTCCAGGCCGACCATCGAACGCCCGCCGACCTGGATGTCGCCGCTGGTCACGTCCTCCAGGCCCGCGATCATCCGCAGCGTCGTGGACTTGCCGCAGCCGGACGGGCCGAGCAGGCCGACCAGCTCGCCGCTGTGCACGTCGAGGGTGAAGCCGCGCACCGCGTGCACCTCGGGCCGGCCCTTGGTCCGATACACCTTGCGGAGCTCCCGCAACGCGAGGTCGCTCATGCCCCTCTCCTCTGCTCATATTCGGTGATCACACCGACCTTGGAGTTCGACGGGGACTCGGGGTCGAACACGTACCCCAGCCAATCGTTCACCAGCCGGCGCGCCAACTCCAGGCCGACGACCCGCTGCCCGAACGCGATGATCTGGCAGTTGTTCGACAGCACGGAGCGCTCGCACGAGTAGCTGTCGTGGACGGTTGTCGCGCGTACCCCCGGCACCTTGTTGGCGCTGACGGCCATGCCGATGCCGGTGCCGCAGATGAGCACGGCCCGGTCGACGTCGCCTTTCGCCACGGCCTCGCCTGCCTTCAAACCAATCCGCGGGTACGGCGCCGCCTCACCCGACTTGACGCCGAAATCTGTGACCAGCTCGACCCTCGGGTCCCGCTCCAGATCCCGCAGGATCGCGTCCTTGTACTCGTAGCCGGCCTCGTCCGAGCCGACCGCGATCCGCCACCTCGTCGTCACGCCCGCTCACCTCCTTCGGCCCGCGCGGGTCCGCATTCGTCTCGCAGCACCTCGCCGACGGCCTGGGCGCACAGCACCAGCGACACGGCGCCCGGGTCGGGAGTGCCGAGACTCTTCTCTCCGAGGGGCCGCGCCCGGCCGATCTTGGGCACCAGGTCTCGGGTGCGCTCGGCGGCCTCGGCCGCTGTGGTCGCGGCGCGCTGCCACGCGTCGGCGAGGGGCGCGTTCGCGGCGGCGTCCCCCTCGAACGCCGCCGCGAACGGCAGGAGCGCGTCCAGCAGGGTCTTGTCACCGAGCTTCGCCCCGCCGAGCCGCGCGATCATCTCGGCGCCTTCGCGCACCGCGCGCGCGACAGTCGCCATGTCCGGGGCCGCGTCGTCACCGATCACGTCGCCCGCCGCCTGAAGGAAGGCGCCCCACAGCACCCCAGACGACCCGGCCCCGTTGTCAGCCCACGCCGCCCCGGCGACCCGAAGCGCACTCCCGGCCCCCAGCTCGCCGCCGTCGATCGGGCTGGCCTGGATCGCTTCGCACGCGGCCCGCAACCCCCGCACCATGCCCCGCCCGTGATCCCCGTCCCCCGCGACGGCATCAATCTCGCCGAGCCTGGACTCGTTCTCCCGTACCACCGAATGCATGGCCCGAAGACAGGCCCGCACAGCACCACCAGCAGCAACCGACTCAGCGCTCGCCGCCCCCCTCTCCCACTTGGGGCGTTGCGGGACGTCCGACACGCCGACGCGCTCGGCGTGTCGCACGTCCGCCGACGCCCCAAGTGGGGAAGGGGTTGCCACCTGGCCCTTGCGGTAGGCCGGGGTGTCTGCTGGGGCGTTCCAGAGGTCGGCCAGGTCGTTGTCCAGCCAGGTCAACGTCAGGGAGCAGCCGGCCATGTCCAGGCTGGTGACCAGCTCACCCACCTCTGGGGAGACCACCACGACGCCGGCGGCATCCAGGCGGGGCAGGACGTCCTTCCAGACGACGAACAGCTCCTCGTACTTGGTGGAGCCGAGGCCGTTGAGGATCACGGCGGCCCGGCCGTCCGCGCCCGGCGGCCGCTCCTCCAGGAGCGCGTCGACCAGCTCGGCCGCGAGCTCTGAAGCGCTCAACCGGCCGGTGGTGCGCACGCCCGGCTCGCCGTGGATGCCCAGCCCCAGCTCCATCTGGGTCGGGTCGACCGTGAACAGCGGCTCCGTCCTGCCCGGGAACGTGCAGCCGGCGAACGCCACCCCGAGCGTGCGGGTCACGTCGTTGGCGCGCCGCCCCAGGCGCTCCACCTCGTCGATCGGGTCACCCCGCTCCGCCGCGGCGCCCATGATCTTGAAGACGCTGAAGTCGCCCGCGATGCCGCGCCGCTTCTCGACCGTGTCCACAGGAGCCGAGGCGATGTCGTCGGTCACCAGCACGGTCCGGCAGTCGATCCCGTCGGCGCGCAGCCGCTGCTCGGCCAGGCCGAAGTTCATCACGTCGCCGGCATAGTTGCCGTAGCTGAACAGCACCCCGGCGCCACTGTCCAGCGCGCGACCCACCTGGTACGCCTGTTCCGCCGACGGCGAGGTGAAGATGTCGCCGATCACCGCGCCGTCCGCGAACCCCGGCCCCACCACGCCGCAGAACGCCGGATAGTGCCCGGAGCCGCCGCCGACGATCACGCTGACCTTGCCGTCGCGGGGGCCGCCGCGGCGCATCACGCCGGACGCGTTCGGCACCTGTTCCACGTACCGGCAGTACGCGGAGACGAAGCCGTCGACCATGTCGTCCTTGAAGGTCGCGGGGTCGTTGAAGAGCCGGGTCATCGCGAGCGGCCTCCTTCGGGGCTGTGCGGCTGGCGGGCCAGCGCGGTCAAGCGGTCAACGCAGTCGGGTGAGCAGGTAGTCGAGGGCGTCGCCATGGTCGGCGGCGACGTGGTCGGCGAGCGCGAGCGCGTCGGCCTTGGGCGGGTAGACGGGGTTCGGGATGGCGACCACGGACAGCCCGGCGGCGTGGGCGGCCCGGATGCCGTTGCTGGAGTCCTCCACGGCGATGCCGTCGCCGTCGAGCACGCCGATGCGGCGGACGGCTTCGGCGTACACGTCGGGGCTGGGTTTGCCGCGCGGCACCTCTTCGCTGGAGACGGTGGCCTTGAACCGGTCGGCGATCTCGTGGTGGCTGAGCACCGCGTCGATCACCCGGCGCGCCGCCGACGACGCCAGCGCGAGCGGCGCGAGCGCGCTCACCTGGGTGATGAGATCGCCGGCGCCGTCGAGCAGCGGCGCGTGCCCGGCGTCGATCGCGGCGATCACGTGGTCGACGCACTCGTCCTGGATCGTGTCGGCGTCAGCCGGCACGCCAGGGTCGTCGGCTCCGGCCGGCACGCCAGGGTTCCCGGCTCCGGCCAGCGCGCTGAGCTTCTCGGCGATGTAGCGGGCCCACTCCGGCGGGCTCATGCCCTGACACGCGGCGGTGTCCTCGCCGGTCCAGGTCGCGCCGCGGCGGGCGCAGCACGCGACCCAGCCCTCCTCCCAGAGGTGCTCGCTGTCGACTATCACCCCGTCGAGGTCGAGGACGACTCCGGTGACAGTCATGTCGCGACCTCGTACGCGATGTTGTGCTGTTTCATCTCGGCCAGCGCGGCCTCGGAGGCGCCAGCGTCGACGATCACCAGGTCGAACTCGGCCAGCGGCACCAGCCGGTGCAGCGCCACCTTCCCGAGCTTGGTGTGGTCCATCAGCAGGTAGCGCTTCGCTGCGGCGTCGAGCATCGCGCGCTTGATGGCCACGATCCGGTCTTCCTGGTGGTACGCGTACCGGCCGGACAGCGCCGACGTGGAGACGAAGACCGCGTCGACCCGGATCGACTCGATGCACGCGATGCACGTGGTGCCGAGGAAGGAGTCGTGCAGCGGGTCGTAGTCGCCGCCGAGGGCCATCACGCCGATGCCTCTGACCTGGCTGAGCTGGCGCAGCGCCTCCAGATAGTTGGTGGCCACCCGCAGCGGCGCCGACTCCCCGAGGTGCGGGATCATCTCGGCGGTGGTGGTGGCGTCGTCGAGCATGATCGACGTGCCGGGCTCGACGTGCCGCGCGGCGTGTCTGGCGACGGCCTGCTTCTCGGCGCGCATCGCTTTCTGCCGGTACGCCACATTGGACTCGAAGACCCCGGACGGCTGCGCGGTGACGCCGCCGCGGAACTTCCGGACGATGCCTTGGCGCTCCAGCTCATCCAGGTCGCGGTGGACGGTCATGACGCTGACGCCGAACCTGCCGGCGAGTTCCTGGGCGGACATGGAGCCGCGCTCCATCACCACGTCGGTGATCTGCTTCTGACGCTGCTCCGGGCTACGCGCTTTGTCGTTCTCGGTCACGGTGAGACTCGCTTCCCTTCTTCCCCCGACAGGAAGACATGCGTGGTGGACGGGTCGATGAGCACTCCGACCTTGTCGTCGAGCGCGAGCGTCGGCACAGCGGCGCGGGGCGCCACGACGGACACCAGCGACTCTCCGATCTGGACGGTGACCTCAGTCTGGCGGCCGAGGTGCTCCAGCACGTACACCACGCCGTCGAGCCGCACCTTGCCCGGCGGCGGGTCGCCGGCGCCGACGTGCAGCCGCAGATCCCGCGGTCGCACAGCCAACTGCACCGACTCGCCGGGCGGCGCGTCGATGTCGCGGAGCGGGATCTCGACGCCGCCGGCCACGAACGCGTGCGTGCCGTCGCGGGGCGCGGACCTCCCGAGACCACTCGATGCTGACTCCGAGGTTGACGCGTGGTCTCGGGAGGTCCGCAGTCCCCCGGCCAGCATGTTGATCCGGGGTTTGCCGAACGCCTGCGCCACGAACGCGTTCGCCGGCGACGCCCACATCTCGCGCGGCGTGCCGACCTGCAGGATCCGGCCTTCCCGGAGCACCCCGATCCGGTCGGCGAGCGACAGCGCCTCGACGTAGTCGTGGGTGACGTAGACGGTCGTTGTCAAGCCATCGGTGCTGATGGCTTTCAGCTCGGCGCGCATCGTGGCGCGCAGCTTCGCGTCCAGGTGGGCGAGGGGCTCGTCGAGCAGGTACGCGTGCGCGGGCCGTACCAACACCCGCCCTAAAGCCACCCGCTGACGCTGCCCGTTGGACAACTGCGTCACGGAGCGGTCCAGCAGGTGGCCGATGCCGAGCATGTCCGCGATCCGGCCGACCCGCGACCGCACGTCGGCGGCCGGCATCCTGAGCCGTGGTGAGCGCAGCGGCGAGGCCATGTTGTCGAAGACGTTGTGCTGCGGGTAGAGCGCGTAGCTCTCGAAGCACATCGCCAGGTTGCGGTGGGTCGGCTCGACGTCCGCGACGTCCTGGCCGCCGATCCGGACCGCGCCCTTGTCGGGCTCCACCAGGCCGGCGATGCTCTTCAGGGTCGTGGTCTTGCCGGCGCCGGACGGGCCGAGCAGGCAGAAGAACTCGCCGTCGCCCACATCGAAGGACACGTCGTCCAGTGCGGTGACCACGCCGGCCCCGCGGCCGAACGTCTTGCGCAGAGTGTCAACAGAAATGGCAGCCATCAGTCCTTCACCGCCCCGAACGACAGGCCGCGCACCAGGTACCGCTGGATCAGCAGCGCCAGCACCAGCGGCGGCAGTGCCGCCATCACCGCGCCCGCGGCGACCAGGTTGAACCGCACCTGGTTCCCGCCCAGGAACGCCAACGAGCTCACGGTCACCGTCTGCGCGTTGCTGGAGGTGAGCGTGAACGGGAAGATGAAGTTGTTCCAGGCGAAGATGAACGCGAGCAAGCACACCGCCGCGATGCCGGGCCGCACCAGCGGCAGCACCAGCTTCAGGAACGCCTGGCGGCGGGTGTAGCCGTCGAGCAGCGCGGCCTGCTCCAGCTCGACCGGCAGGTCCCGGAAGAACGACCGGAGAATCCACACCACCAGCGGCATCGTCACCAGCTGCAGCACCCAGATCATGCCGAAGAACGTGTCGTACAGGCCGAGCTGCTGGTAGATCACCGACAGCGGGATGATCACGATCAGCTCGGGCGCGAACCGGAAGCTCAGCAGTGTGAACATCAGGTTCTCGCTGCCCTTGAAGCGGTGCCGGGCCGCCGCGTACGCCGCCGGAATCCCGATCAGCAGCGACACCAGCACCGCGCCGATCGACGTGATCAGGCTGGCCCCGAAGAACCGCAGGTACGACGACCCGCCGCCGTCCAGCCCGAGCACCGTGGAGTAGTTCTCGAACGTCGGGGTAAACGACAGGTACGTGGTGGTCTGCTCGGAGTTGGTCTTCAGGCTCAGCGCGATGATGAACGCGACCGGGATCAGCGAGAACGCGAAGTACGCGAGCAGGGCCGTGTTCGCCACGGCGCCGGTGAGACGCTTCTTCGCGGTCGGCCTTGTCGAAGTCGGGGTGGTCATCGGATCACACCCCCGCCGACCGGGACTGGATCTTGTTGAGGTAGCGCACCAGGATCATCGAGATCACGTACACGGCGATCCAGAGGATGAACATGTACGTCACGCCGCGGCTGTAGCGGGCGTAGCTGATGGCTTCCAGGTACGCGTTGATCTGCAGCGTCGTGGTGGCGTCGCCGGGGCCGCCGGTGGTGAGCCCGTAGATGATGTCGAAGACCTTCAGGCAGTCCATCAGCCGGAAGATCACGGCGACGAGCAGGTACGGCCACAACATCGGCAGCGTCAGCCGGCGGAACGTGAGCCACCACCGGGCGCCGTCCACAGCGGCGGCCTCGAACGGCGAGGACGGCAGCGACCGCAGCCCGGCCAGCGCGAGGATCGCCACGAACGGCGTGTAGATCCACACGTCGACGACCACGGACCAGATGAACGCCCAGGCCGCCGAGTCGGTGCCGCTGTAACCCGCGAACCCGAGCCCTTCCGCGACCGGACGCACCCAGCCGACCTCGGGGAGCAGCAGCAGCTTCCACATGATCGCGGCGATGATCGGCGCGACCATCAGCGGCACGATCAGCGCCCGCTCAAAGATCCGCCCGACCCACGACGAGCGGTTGAGCAGCAGCGCCACGCCGACGCCGAGCACGGTCTCCACGCCGGTGGCGACCACGGCGAACATGAGCGTCACCTGCACCGAGTGCCAGAAGGAGCCGCTAGTGAACAGGGCCGTGTAGTTCTCCCAGCCGACGAAGCTCGGCTGCGGGTTGGCGTCGGAGAAGTTGTAGAAGGTGTACGCCACACCGAGGAAGAACGGATACAGGATCCCCACGCACAACAGCACCGCCGGCACGGCGAGCAGGTACGGCCGCAGCGCCCGGCGACGCCGCGACACGGTCGGCGCGGTCTGGAGTGCCTCCGGCCTCACCTCGTCGTCGTCGCGACGCCGGGCGGGCGCTGCGGTCACCGTCATCAGGCGTTGACCCTCCCTTCGAGGGCCGTGGCGAGCTTGTCGAGCGTGGACTTGGCGTCGGCGCCGCCGTAGATCTGCTGCAGCGCGGCGGCCCACGACGTGGTGGCGTCGAAGAAGTTCTTCTGCGGGGTGAACTGGATCTTGGTTTCCCCGATCACCTGCTCGAAGGTCTCCACGAAGTTCGTGGCCGTCGCCAGCCGGTCCTTGTACGCGCCGGAGGTCGCCACGGACTGCCGCACCGCGTCGATGTGCTGCTGCTCGGTGGCGGCGTACTGCAGATGCTCCTTGGACGTGGCCCACTGCAGGAACCACCAGGCGGCTTCCTTGTTCTTGGAGTTGGCGTTCATCGCCAGCGACCAGATCCACATGTTCGTGGCGAGGTTGCCGTCCGAGCCCTTGGGGCCGGGGTGCCAGGCGAGCTTGCCGGCAGCCGGGGTGTCCTGGTTCTGGAAGTAGGCGGCGATGTCGGCGTCGAAGAGCATGGCGGCTTTGCCGGCGCCGAGGTCGCTGGAGGCCTGATACCAGGTGTACGAGGTCCAGCCGGCCGGGCCGGAGTCGCGCACCATCTTCGCCCACCGGTCGGTGAACTCGACGGCTTCGGGGCTGTTCATCTTCGGGATCAGCTTGCTGCCTTCCACCTCGAAGTCCTTCAGGCCGAGGCGGGAGTACATGGTCATGAAGCCGGGGTGGATCGTGGCCCACTCCTTGGAGCCGCGCACCGCGACGCCGTACATCTTCTCGAAGCCCGCGCTTGGGGCCTTCCGTTTGACAGTCGCGGCGAGGTCGATGAGCTCGTCGAACGTCTCGGCCGGTTTCAGCCCCAGCTTGGAGAAGACATCTTTTCGGTACGCCACAGTGTTGGTCTCGAAGCCCCAGGGCAGCATCCACTGCTTGCCGCCACCGAGGTCGGCCCCGTTCTTGAAGTTCCACTGGCCGGCGGTGAGCAGGTTCGGGAAGAAGTCGTCGGGCTCGAACTCGCCGTGGGTGGCGGCCGTGTTCTTGATCCACGGGTTCAGGTCTTCCAGGTAGCCGGGCGGGCCGTACTGCCAGACCATGTACGCGCCGAGCATGAACGCGTCGTAGTTGCCCTGCCGGGAGCGCAGTTCGAGGGTCACCTTGTCGAAGTAGTTCGACTCCGGGAACTCGTCGATCTTGAGCGTGATGCCGGTCTTGGACTGGAACTCGGCGACGTGCGCCTTGAGCGCGTCGGTGTACGGGTGCTTGTTCATGAGCAGCCGCACCGTCTTGCCCTTGTACTTCTTCCAGTCGAAGCTGCCGGACAGCGCGTCGGCGGCGGAGTCGCCGCTCGCGCCTGGCCCCCCGAAGCCGCAGGCGGCGAGAAGCGGCGAGCTGGCCGCGGCAGCGGCCCCGATGCCCGCGGCCCGCAGCAGGCCGCGCCGGCTGATCGGGCCAGGTGTCTGTGAGTGGCTCTGATGGCGGTTCATGGCTCTGTCGAACCTCCGGGGGAGTTAAGTCGCCGAAGCGTCCTCGTGTGATGTAACGGCCTAGATAACGACCAGAAATGTGCTTGTCACTTAGCAGTGAACGTCGGACATCACACGAAGTCAAGAGTTCTTAACAAGGAATCCCGTTATCTGGGCACACGATTCACGACGTGCTGAGACTCGGGTTGAAGTCGAGCAGCTTCCACCGGCCGTCGTGGGACAACGGGGCGCGCAGCACCGCGCCGCTGGTGTTGGCGACCTTTGGGAACCGGTCCCGGTAGCGGGACGGGTCGATCCCGGTCAGGCAGCACGTCAGCAGGCGCAGCAGGGTGCCGTGGCACACCACGAGCACCGGCCCGCCGGGGTGTGCGCGCACGATGTCGTCGAGCCCGGCCGCGCCGCGTGCCATCGCGGCTTTCGGGTCCTCCCCGCCGGGCAGCGGATGCGCCACCGGATCCCGCTCGAACGCCGCCCGCTCGGCCGGCCAGCGCTGCCGCATCTCCGCCGGGGTGTGCCCCTCGGCGAGCCCGAAGTCCAGCTCCACGAGGCGCGGATCGACGTGGTGCGGCACGCCGGCCGCCCGCGCGGCGCCGGCGGCGGTCTCACGCGCGCGGGTCAGCGTGGAGCTGTGGACAGCGGCGACTCCGACGTCGGCGGCCCAGCGGGCCAAGCCCTCGGCCTGTTCCCGGCCCCGCTCCGTGAGCGGCAGGTCGGTGCGCCCGCAGTACCGGTTCTCCGCGTGCCAGGGCGTCTCGCCGTGGCGTACCAGGAAAATGAGCAGGCCCTCATCGGACCCGGACCTTGACCCATCCCCGACGGGTCTCATGGTCTCGGCCCACTGTCGGGGGCGGGGCGGGTCGCGGCCGCGGCGAGGCTGGCGCCGATCCAGCCGCGGCTGTGCAACTCCGCCACCAGGCGTTCGTACGGTTCGTTGAAGTCGGCGCCGGCGCGGGGGTGGTGGACCCGGGCCGGGCCGGTCATCCGGGCGGCCGCCGGCACCAGCCCGTCCTCGGCGGACGCCGCGAGCACCGCCATCCCGAGCGCGCCCTCCGAGTAGCGCGGCACCCCCACCTCCCGGCGCAGGATGTCGGCCATCAACTGGGGCCAGTACGCGCTGCGGGTCGCCCCGCCGGTCACCGTGACCCGGCCGGCCACGTCCGCCCCGAGCGCGCGGAGATGGTCCAGGCACAGGCGCTGCACGTACCCGACGCCCTGCAGGATCGCCGCGAACCGGTCCGCGTCGTCGGCCGGCTCACCCAGGGTGAGCCGCGTGGCGTCCGTTCGCCGAAACGGGAACCGCTCCCCCGCGCTGACCAGCGGGTACATCACACAGCTGGCGGGCTCCCGGGCAGCGGCCAGCCGCTCCAACTCGGGGAAGTCGTCCACCTTGAACTCGTGGCTGAGCAGCCCGGCGCCGGCGCTGGAGGCCCCGCCCGGCCACCAGAGCCCGTCAGGCGAGCGATGCGAGTACAGCGCCCCGGTCGGGTCGTGCGGCAGCTCGGCTGAGACGCCCTTCAGCACCGTGGTGGTGCCGACGGCGAAGCTCCACTCGCCGGGGCTGAGCACTCCGGCGGCGATCTGCGCCGCGCACCCGTCGGTCATCCCGGCCACCACCGGGACACCCTGGCGGACCCCGGTGCGTTCTGCCGCGTCCGCGCAGACGTGGCCGAGCACTGTGCCGGGTCGCGCCAGCGGCGGCAGGATCGCCGGGTCGAGGCCGAGCCGGGCCAGGTCGTCCTCCGGCCACACGCCGGCGAGCGGGTCGGCCCCGGTCTTCAGCGCGTGGCTGGTGTCCGCGGCGGTGGGGCGCCCCACGAGACGGGAGGTGACCAGATCCACCTGGTGCGCCAACCTGGCGGTCGGCCCTGCGGGCGGCGCGGCGTGGCGTACCAGCCAGAGGGCTTTCGGAAGCGCCCAGGTGCGCTGCGGACTGAGGCCGAGCTTCGCCCAGACCGGCGCCGGGTCGCGCGCCACGCGCAGCGCCTCGTCGGCGGCGCGGGCGTCGTCGTACATCAGGCCGGGGGTGAGCGGGCGGGCCGGATCGCCGGGCGCGTCCTCGACCAGCAGCACGGTGCCGGACGTCCCGCAGCAGGCCACCCCGGCGACGTCCGCGGGGCCGGCGGCGTCCAGCGCCTGCCGGGACGCGTCCGCGACCGCGCGCCACCACGACTCGGGGTCCTGCTCGTGGCGGCCGTCAGGCCAGCGGCGGCTCTGCAGCGGCGCCGCGCCGTTTCCCAGCACCGCGCCGTCGTCGGCCACCAGCGCGGCGCGGACGCTCTGCGTGCCGAGATCGACGCCCATCCAGGCTCGCACGCAACATCACCTCCGGAGATGTGAACATAACATCAACGGATGAGGTCAAGGCGCCCTCGCCGGGACGACCGCGGGCCGCCGCGTCTCAGGGCGTGCCGGTCTCCTCGGCCAGGGTGAGCCAGCGCTCCTCGGCGGTGTCGCGCTCGCCGCGTACCTCCGAAAGCTCCAGGTTCAGGGTGGTGACCTTCTCGTAGTCGGCGGCATGGTCAGCGAGCAGTTGATGCAGCTCCTCCTCCCGACGCTGCAGCTTGGCGACATGCCGCTCCAACCGAGCAAGCTCCTTCTTGACAACCCTCAACTCACCCGCCGACCGTGCGTCACCGGCGTGATCAAGGCCTGGTTGACGCGACACGCCGTCGCGGGCGGCAACCATCCCTTGATCACCGGGAGGGGTGGGGCCGGGCGCCGTGAGGCGGGGGGCGGGTCTGGCCAGGTATTCGTCCACGCCGCCGGGCAGGTCGACCAGCGTGCCGTCGCCGGGCAGCGCCGCCACCGTGTCGCAGACCCGCTCGATCAGGTACCGGTCGTGGCTGGCCGCCACCAGCACTCCCGGCCAGCCGTCGAGCAGATCCTCCAGGGCGGCGAGGGTGTCGGTGTCGAAGTCGTTGGTCGGCTCATCGAGCAGCAGCACGTTCGGCTCACCAGCGAGCAGCCGCAGCAACTGCAGCCGCCGCCGCTCGCCACCGGACAGGTCGCCGACCGGGGTGCGCAGCCGCGCCTGCGCGAACCCGAACGTCTCTGCCAACTGCGCCGCCGTCATCTCACGGTCGCCGAGCGTGAAGCGGCGGGCCACCTCCTCCACCGCCTCCAGCACGCGCAGCTCCAACGGCAGCTCGGCCAGCTCCTGGGACAGGTACGCCGACCGCACCGTCTTGCCGATCCGCACCGCTCCGTCGTCCGGCTCCCGCGTGCCGGCCAGCAGAGTCAGCAGCGTGGTCTTGCCCGCGCCGTTGGCGCCGAGCAGCCCGATCCGGTCCCCCGGCCCGATCCGCCACGTCACGCCGTCGAGGATCCGGCGACCGGGGACGTCGGCCACGACATCCTCCAGGTCGTACACGGACTTGCCCAGCCGCGCCGTGGCCAGACGCCGCAGCGACAGCGAGTCCCGGGGCGGCGGCACGTCGGCGATCAACGTGTTGGCCTGCTCGATCCGGAACTTCGGCTTCGACGTGCGCGCCGGAGGGCCCCGCCGCAGCCACGCCAACTCCTTGCGCATCAGGTTGCGGCGACGCTGCTCGGCCTCGGTGGCCTGGCGCTCCCGCTCGGCCCGGGCGAGGGTCCAGGCGGCGTACCCGCCCTCGTACGCGCGCACCGACTCCTCGCCGACCTCCCACGTCGTGGTGCACACGGCGTCCAGGAACCACCGGTCGTGGGTCACGACCACGAGCGCCTTCGCGTTGCCGCGGAGCCAGTTGGCGAGCCAGTTCACGCCCGAGATGTCGAGATGGTTGGTCGGCTCGTCCAACACCAGCAGATCCACCGGGCGCACCAGCAGCGCGGCCAGCGCGACCCGCCGCCGCTCTCCGCCGGACATCGGCCCGACCGGCGAGTCCAGCCCCAGCCCCGACATGCCGAGGCCGTCGAGCACCTCCCGCACCGCCGACTGCGACGCCCACTCGTGCTCGGCGCCCATGTGGTCGCCCAGCCACGCCGAGCCGAGCACCACGTCGCCGACGGTCGCCTCCGGGGACAGCATGATCTGCTGCGGCAGGTAGCGGACCCGCAGATCCCGGCGGTGCGTCACCCGCCCCTCGTCCGGCTTCTCGACTCTGGTCAACAGGCGCAGCAGCGTCGTCTTTCCGGCGCCGTTGAGGCCGACCACGCCGACCCGGTCCCGGTCGTCGAGGCCGAGCGAGACCTGGCGCAGGAGTTGGCTGTGGCCGTACGCCTTGCTGACCTTGTCCAGGTTG
>WHSM01000138.1 GCA_009380105.1 Micromonosporaceae bacterium | reverse complement strand
TGATCAACGAGACCATCAAGCCGGCGTACGCGAAGCTGATCGCGGGCTGAGGACGCATGGCGGGGGAAGACCAGCGATCAGTGGACCTGTCTCGCGAAACCCGCCCGGCGCGTCCGGCGGATCCGGCCCAATGTCCGGAGCTGGCGGCCGATCCCGAGCCGGCGGCCGGTTCCGGGTCGGCCGATTCCGGGTCGGGTCGCCGCGGTGGTTGGGTCACGTGGTGGCAGCTGGTCCTCGGCGCGGCTGCGGCCGGGCTGTGGGTCTTCGCGGTGTGCCGGCTGGCCGGGATCGACACGTTCACACCGTTGGCGCAGCTGATCGCGTTCACGCCGTACGCAGCGGCCGGCGCCGTGGTGCTGACCCTGGTCGCCGTCGTGGCCCGCCGGTGGCGGATCGCCGTCGTCGCGGCGCTGCCGGCGCTGATCCTGGTCGCCGTCGTGGCGCCCCGGGCAATGGGCGGCGACGCCCCTCCGGCCGCCGGCTCCGTGCCGCTGCGGGTGATGACAGTGAATCTGTGGAACGGCAACGCTGTGGACGAGTTGATGGCGGTGCTGCGGGCCGAGCGCCCGGATCTGCTGAGCGTGCAGGAGATCACGCCTGAGGCGGTGGAGCGGCTGGAGTCCGCGGGGCTGCGGACGCTGCTGCCGCACGATGTCGCGCGACCCGGCCCGGGCGTCACGGGGACCGCCCTGTACGGCCGGGCGGAGTTCGCCGGGGCGCGGACGATGGACCGCCGCAGCTGGTTCGACATGGCGCGCGCGTCGTACGTCCACAAGGGAGTCAAGCTGGACGTGGTGGCGGTGCACCCGGTGCCGCCGGTTCCGGGCGGTGAGGCCGTGGGAGCGTGGCAACGCGAGCTGGGCTGGCTGCCCCGAGCGCGCCACGGCGACGGCGCCGTCACGATGCTGGCTGGTGACTTCAACGCGACCTTCGACCATTCGGCGTTCCGGAGCCTGGTCGACTCCGGCTATGTGGACGCCGCTGACGCGGTCGGCGCCGGCCTGCGCCCAACCTGGCAGGCCGGCCGAGTCCCCCCAGTCACCCTCGACCACGTGCTGGTAGAACGCGAGCCCGGGGTCGGCGTGCAAGCACTCCGCGTCCACGTGATCGGAGGCAGCGACCACCGCGCGGTAGTCGCAGACGTCACCCTCCCACAACCGCGCTGACACCCCCACCATCACCGCGATTATTCGAATACTTGCGGTCTCACACGCGTGGGAAGCAGCGAAAGCGTTACAAAGTGCGGCGATCAGAGACCGGGCAGCGGCGGCTCGGCGTCGGGTTCCCAGCGGGTTACGCGTCTTGCTTTGCCTACCTCGGTGCGGGGGATCTCGCCCGGGGCCAGCACCCGCACCTCGCAGGTCAGGCCGAGTCGCTCCTTGAGACCGGCTCCGAGCCGCGCCGCCGTGGCGTCCGCGGCCTCGCGGTCGGCCTCGCAACACACCACGAGCTGGGTCTGCGTGGAGCGGGCGTCGACCACGAGCAGGTAATGGGGGGCGGTGGCCGGGTCGGCGAGCACCACGGCCTCCACCTCGCTCGGGTAGACGTTGACGCCGCGCACCACCAGCATGTCGTCGCGCCGGCCCACGATCTTGCTCATCTTCACGGTCGTGCGCCCGTCCGGGCTGGGCGTGCGGTCCAGGGTCGCGATGTCACCGGTGCGGTAACGCAGCAGCGGCAGCGCCTGCTTCGTCACCGTGGTGAACGCCAGCTCCCCGAGCTCACCGTCCGCCGCCGACTCCCCGGTCGCCGGGTCCAGGATCTCCACCAGAAAATGATCTTCTTGTACGTGGAGCCAGCCGGCCGACGCGAGGGTCTCGCAGGCCACGCCCGGGCCGATGATCTCCGACAGCCCGTAGATGTCGAGCGCCTTGATGCCCAGCAACGACTCGATCTTGTCGCGCATGGCGTCGGTCCACGGCTCCGCTCCGTGGATCCCGACTTTCAGGCTCAGCTCGCCCGGGTCCACGCCGTCGCCCGCGAACGCTTCGCCGAGGTACACCGCGTACGACGGGGTGCACGTCAGCACGTCCGGGCGAAGGTCCTGGATCAGTCGCTGCTGCCGTGCCGTCATGCCGCCGGAGATCGGCACCACGGCAGCGCCCAGCGCACCCGCGCCGTGGTGGATTCCCAGGCCGCCGGTGAACAGGCCGTAGCCGTACGCGTTGTGGATGAGCGACTCCCGGGTGGCGCCCGCGCCGGCCAGGCACCGAGCCATCACGTGACCCCAGAGCTTGACGTCCGCCTCCGTGTACGCCACGAGCGTGGGCCGGCCGCCGGTGCCGGATGAGCCGTGCACACACACGACGTCCTCGGAGGGCACGGCCACCATGCCGAACGGGTAGTTCTCCCACAGGTCCGGCTTCTGGGTGGTCGGCAGCCGTGAGAGGTGATCGAGGGAGACGTCGGCACCCGATTTGACCCCGGCTTCGGCGAGCCGGGAGGCCTGTAACCCGTCAGCGGCCAGCAACCGGTCGATCATGTCGCGCAGCCGCTCGGTCTGCAGCGCGGCGCGCTCGTCCGTCGACATGGTCTCACTGCGATCGAAGATCATCTCGTCCTCCCGCTCGGGGACACTGCCCGGCCACAACGCCTGGCCGCACGCTACCGGAGCACGTCGTCGATGTGCCGCCCACCCTTCGGGCGATCCGGGCGTGTGGCGGTGACGGCGAGCGGGTGGCACTCGCGGAGATCGATTGCCGTTATCGTGGGCGGGTGACTGAGCCAACGATGATCGTTCACCGGGCGAACGGCACAGCGGAGATCGTGCTCCATCGCCCCGCGAAACTCAACGCCATGAACCTCGACTGGGTCCGGGATCTGGACCAGGCGACCAAGGAGCTCGCCGGCGACCCCGACCTACGCGTGGTCGTGATCCGCGGCGAAGGGCGTGCGTTCTGCTCCGGCCTGGATCTGGACATGATGGGCGAGCACGGCATGCCGCCGGACTTTTTCCCGTTGCAGGAACAGGCGTTCACGGCGCTGGAGCGGATGCGCGCCATCGTGATCGCGCAGATCCACGGCCACTGCCTTGGCGGCGGCCTGCAGCTCGCGCTCGCGTGCGACATCAGGATCGCCAGCGAGAACGCGACCCTGGGTCTTCCCGCGGCGCTGGAAGGGCTGCCTCCGGGCATCGCCGCATGGCGGCTGCCGCGTTTCGTCGGGTTGGGCCGGGCGCTGCGGCTCGCGCTGTCCGGCGAACACGTCTCCGCCGCCGAGGCGCTCGGCCTGGGGCTGGTCGACCATTTGTTGCCCGACGAGGGATTCGCCGACGCGGCGCAGGACGTCGTCGCCCGGTACGCGGCCGTGCCGCACCTGGCCGCGGCCGGCATCAAGGAGATCGCGCGGTCGGCGTTCGACATGGAGCTCGACACGGCGCTGCGCCGTAGCCAGGAGATCATCGACGAGTGCCTGCAAGGCCGCGACGTGGTCGCGGCGAAGCAGGCGTGGGCGGCCCGCCGCGCGGCGCGCCAGGGCTAGGCCCGGTCCTCGCGCTTGTCGTACACCCGCTGGGTTTTCTTCTCGCTGCGTGGCAGCGTCCCCGGCGGGACCACCTCCACCGTGGCGCCGAGCCCGATCTCGCTCCGCAGCCGGCGCGCGACGTCCTCGGCCAGCCCCGGCGCGTCCTCGGCCTCCAGCCGCACCGTCAAGGTCTCTTCGCCGGAAGCCAGCCGCCCCAGCTCGATCTGGAACTCGCCGGTGCCGGTCTCGACGCCGGACACCACATGCTCGACCTGCTTCGGGAAGAACAGCACCCCGCGCAGCTTGATCATGTCGTCGGTGCGCCCGGTCAGCCGCCCGATGCGTGGGTACGGGCTGCCGCACGGGCACGGGTCGGGGTAGAGGTGGGACAGGTCGCGGGTGCGGTACCGCAGCAGCGGAGTGGCCTCCTTGCGGTACGTGGTGACCACGATCTCGCCCCGGCTCCCCGGCGGCAGCGGCCGCAGCGTCTCCGGGTCGACGATCTCCAGGTGGTAGTGGTCGCTCCAGACGTGGATGCCGTCGTGCTGGTCGCATTCCACACCGGCGCCGGGGCCCCACAGCTCGGTCAGGCCGTACAGGTCGTACGTGCGAATGCCGAGCAGCTCCTCGATCCGGGATCTGGTGCGCTCACCCCACCGCTCCGAGCCGAGGAGCGCGACCCGCAGGGAAAGCTGGTCCGTCAGGCCGTTGGCCCAGACCTTCTCGCCCAGCAGCAGCGCGAACGACGCGGTGGCGACCATCGCGGTCGTCCCCAGGTCCCGCATCAGCTCCAGCTGCAGGTCGGTGTTCCCGGGCCCGACGGGGATCGCCATCGCCCCGATGTGCTCAGCGGCCGCCTGGATGCCCCAGCCGGCGGTCCACAGCCCGTACCCGGCGGCCACCTGGAGCCGGTCGTCCGGGGTGACTCCGGCATAGGTCATGCAGCGGGCGAACATCTCTACCCAGTCGGCGATGTCGCGCTTGGTGTACGTGCACAGGGTGCGCCGCCCGGTCGTGCCCGAGGAGGCGTGGATCCGCACCACGTCCCGCTGGGGCACGGAGGTCCATCCGAAGGGGTACGCCTCGCGGAGCTGCTCCTTGGTGGTGAACGGAAGCTTGCCGATGTCGGCGACGGAGAAGTCCGTGTCGGGGCGCACGCCGGCCCCGGACAGCGTCGAGCGGAAGAACTCCGAGCGGTCGTACGCCCGCCGGATCGTCGCGCCCAGCGCCTCGTCAGCGTCCGGAGGGGTCGGGAATGTCATCGAGGCTCCTTCCAACGGCAGCGGAGCAGACTGTCGCCTCCGGCGAGGTAGCTGCACGCCGCGATGGCGGTCTCTGTGAGGATGCCGCGCTCGGCCAGGGCGGCGCATAGCTCGTCCATTCGCGGGTACGGCCGGCCAGTGGTGTCCACGAGCGGGAAGATCCGCAGCTCGCCGCTGGTGACGCGCATCAGCTCCACGATCCCGGTCAGGTGGCCCTCATACGTGAAGTACTCCGGGTAGCAGAAGAGCAGATGGCTGCTGAGCGTGAGGCGGAACGCGCCGTCGGGAAACGGCAGGGTCGGCAGCGACGCGGCGACGTAGCGCTCCCCGTCCGGGGCGTAGTCGATGAGGAACAGGTCGGCCGCGACCTCGAAGAGCCGCCGCAGCGCGACCGGCGAGCCCAGGTACGCCCAGTTGAAACTCTCCCGGTTGGCCGCGGTCCAGGTCTCGGTGAGCGCGGTGTCGCGGCGCACCCGCTCGGCCAGCTCATCGCGGGACAGGCGATACGCCCGGTCCACGCTGACCACCGAGCCAGCGCGCGCGCGGACCTGGGCGCCGAACGGCGACGCGCCGCCGGGGCAGTCCAGGATCGGCCCGGCTGTGAGGTCGGCGTCGGTGAGCAGGAACATGTCCCGATAGTCGGAGAGCGGGCGCGGGGTGATGATGAGCCGGTCGATCGCCTCGCCTGTCGGGGCCTGACTCGCCAAGGTGTCCCTCCTGGAGATCTCGGTGTGATCGTGGGGCCGCGCAGGTGACGCGTGCTCGTCTCAGCCGACGCCGCCGAGATACGCCGCCTGCACCTTCGGGTCGTCGGCCAGCTCTTCGGTGGTGCCGGCGACGGCGACCTCGCCCCGGTCCAGCAGGTAGCCCCGCTTGGCGACCTCGAAGGCGGCGTGCGCGTTCTGCTCGACCAGCAGGATCGTGACCCCACGCTCGACCAGCTTCGCCAGCGCGGCGACGACCTCGGCGACGGCGAGCGGCGCCAGCCCCAGCGAGGGCTCGTCGAGCAATAGCACCCGGGGGGCGCCCATCAACGCCCGCCCGATCGCGAGCATCTGTTGCTCGCCGCCGGACAGGGTGCCCGCGTGCTGACGGCGGCGCGCCGCGAGCTTGGGGAAGAGGTCGAGCACCTGCGTCTTGCGGCTCGCGACGTCGCGGCCCCTGCGGGCGTACGCGCCGAGCATCAGGTTCTCCTCCACGGTGAGGCCGGCGAAGACCCGCCGGCCCTCCGGCACCAGCGCCACGCCGTGCCGGACCCGTCGCTCGGTGGGCCAGCGCGTGATGTCCTGGCCGTCGAGGAGGATCGCGCCACGCCGCGCCGGCACGAGCCCCGCGATGGCGGACAGCAGGGTGGTCTTGCCGGCGCCGTTCGCGCCGACCAGCGCCACCGCTTCGCCGCCTTCGACGTGGAGACTCACTCCGTGCAACGCCTCGATCTGGCCGTAGCCGGCGACCAGGTCGCGGACCTCCAGCGTGCCCGGCGACCCGATCCGGGTCTCACTGCTGCGCGCGGGGCTCACGGCGCCTCCGGTCCGTCGTCTGCGGCGGCCGGTCCGCCGCGGCTTCCTGATCCGCTGCCACGTCGGGGTCGGCCGCGAGGCCGGGGTCTGCCGCCGCATCGGGGTCCGTCGCGACGCGCTGCCGGGCCGCGGCCTCGGCGCGCTTGTCGCCCTTGTGCAGCAGCGGGTCGTAGTCCAACTCGTCTCCGAGGTACGCCGAGCGCACCCGCTCGTCAGCCTGCACCTCTGCCGGTGTGCCGTCTGCCAGCAGCTGGCCCTGCTCGAGCACTGCCACTCGATCGCTGATCCGCATCACCGCGACCATGTCGTGCTCCACGAGCAGCACGGTCACGCCACTGTCGGCGACCGAGCGGATCAGCCGGGCGAGGTCGTCGCTCTCCGCCCGGGAGAGCCCGGCGAGGGGCTCGTCCAGCATGACCAGCCGAGGATCGGCCGCGAGCGCGCGCGCCACCTCCACGCGGCGCCGGGCGCCGTACGGCAGCGACGCCACCGGGGTGTCGAGCTGGTCCGCCATTCCGACGCGGCCCAGTAGGTCGGCCGCCCGCTGCCGGAGCTGGCCGCCGCGCAGCAGGGGCGCGAACAGACCGACCACCGGCTTGGCGGCGGCCCGCGCCTCCAGCGGGACCAGCACGTTGTGCAGCACGGACAGGGAATGGAAGGTCTGCAGGTTCTGGAAGGTCCGGGCCACGCCGGCCCGCGCGATCCGGTCGGCCCGCAGGCCGGTGATCCGGCGGCCGTTCAGACGCGCCTCGCCGGAGGTGGGCGGCGCCGCGCCGGAGAGCACGTTCAGCACGGTGGTCTTGCCGGCTCCGTTCGGCCCGATCAGGCCGAGCACCCCGCCCTGGGAATGGCTCAGGCTCAGACCGTCCACGGCGCGCACGCCGCCGAACCGCACTGTGAGGTCGATGATCTCCAATCGGGCTTCGGTCATCGGGCGCCGCCTTCGTCCGCGCCGGCCCTGGCCCGCGTCAACCGCTGGATCACATCCGACGCCCAGCCGGCGAGCCCCTTCGGCAGGAACAGCAGAACCAGGATCAGGGCGAGCCCGTACAGCACGATCTCGGCCTGGCCCCCGACCCGCTCGGACAACTCCGGGAACAGCTCCTGCGACACCTGCAGCAGCGTCACCACGACGAACGCGCCGACCACCGGGCCCCACACGGTCCGGATGCCGCCCACCGTGGCGATGATCAACAGTTGCAGCGACAGCAGCAGGTCCATGGTGTGGTGGTCGACGTAGGCGGCCCAGTGCGCGTACAGGCTGCCGGCTGCCGCCGCGAGCACGGCGGCGACCACGAAGGCCAGGCGCTTCCGCGCGGCGATGTCGATGCCTGAGGACGCCGCGGCGTGGGGCGCGTCGCCGACTGCTGTGAGGGAGCGGCCCAGCCAGGAGCGGACCAGCCCGTCCACGACCACGACGGCGACCAGCAGCACCGCCGCGACCAGGTAGTAGTAGCTCACGTCGTCGAACAGTTCGACCCCGAACGGCGCCAGGCTCGGCACACCCACCACGCCAGCCGTGCCGCCGGTGATCTCGAGCTGGCTCGCCACGATGGTGAGCACGAGCCCGAGGCCGAGCGTGGCGAGCGCCAGGTAGTGGCCGCTGACGCGGAACAGGTACCGGCCGAACAGGTACGCCGCGGCCCCGGCGGTCGCCATGCCCAGGATGGCCGCCGGGGTGGCCGGCAGGCCCGACTTCACGGTGAGGATCGCCGAGAAGTACGCGCCCGTGCCGAAGAACGCCGCCTGCCCGAGGGAGATCTGGCCGGCGAAGCCGGTGAGTGGGACGAGCCCGAGCGCGGCGATGGCGAGGATCGCCATGTAGACCCCGTTGCCCATCGTGTACAGCGGCACCCGGGTGAACACGGCGGGCACCAGCAACAGGATCGCGAGGAAGACCGCGTACGGCAGCAGCAGACGCGCTGTCGCGCGGAGCCGGTCGGCCCGGACCCGGCCCTCGTGACGCATGGTGTCGGCGGTCATACCCGCGCCACCGCGATGGTGCGCAGCAGGCCTGTGGGCCGAGTGAGCAGGACCGCGATCAGCAGGCCGTAGACGATCGCGTCCTTGTACCCGGACGGCAGGTAGCCGGCCGCCAGGCCCTCCAGCACGCCGATCAGGAGCCCGCCGGCGACCGCGCCGGCCGGGTTGTCGAGGCCGCCGACGACAGCGGCGGTGAAGCCTTTGAGCCCGAGCGCCAGTCCGATCTGCGGATCCGGCGCCTGGATCGGCGCCAGCATCACGCCGCCGATTCCGCCCAGCAGCGCTGCGAGCGTGAACACCGCGAAGGACATGCGGCGCGGCGAGATGCCGACCAGCCGCGACGCGGCCGGGTCCATCGCCACGGCCCGCATCGCCCGGCCCAGCAGGGTGCGGGTGAGCAGCAACCACACCCCGGTCACCATCACGGCGGCGGCGCCGCCGATCCAGAGGTACTGCAGCGGCAGGTTGACTCCGGCGAGGCGCAGCTCTCCCGGGGTGAAGTCGGGGGTGAACCGCGCTTTGGTGCCCACCGCGACCAGCGCCGTGCCCTGGATCACGATCGACGCGCCGATGGTCAGAATGATCAACCGGGTGTGGTCGGCCCCGCGGGCGGGCGCGATCACGGCCAGGTTCACCAGGGCGCCGACGGCCATGGCTCCCGCGACCGAGATCGCCGCGGCGAGGACCGGGTGGACCCCGGCCCCCGCCAGCAGCGCGAAGCTCAGCGCGCCGAGCATCACGAAGTCGCCCTGGGCAAAGTTGATCACTCCCGTGACCTGGACGATCAACGCGATTCCCAGGCCCACCAGGGCGTACGAGGCCCCGGTGCCCAGGCCTGTCAGAACGTGCTGGAGCAGTTCGGCCATCGTGTTACGTCGGATTCCGAGTCGCGGTCCGGGTCACTCCGCCGGCACCCACGTGCCGCCGCGGGCCACGAGCAGGATCATGGACTCCTTGTCGAAGCCGCCGTGGTTGTCCGGCCCGAGGCTGAACTTGCCGCCGAGTCCGTCGTGCTCAATCGTTTCCAGCGCCTTGTTGATCTTCTCCGGGTCTGTGCTTCCGGCCTTCTCGATGGCGAGGACGTAGAGGTTGAGCGCGTCGGCCGAATGGGTGGCGAAGCTGGAGTACTGGCCGAACTTGCTGGTGTACTTCTCGAAGAACTCCTTCTGCGCCAGGGCGGCCGGTGTCGTGGCCTGGATGTGGTTGGCGGCCATGATCGACATGTTCACCATGTACATGCCCTCGCTGGCGGTCCCCGCGCCCTTGAGGAACAGCTCGGCGCCCGCGCCGGCCTCGTAGATCACCGGGCCCTTGAACTTGGCGGCCTTGATGTTTTTCGCCAGGATCGTCGACTGCGGGTTGATGGACGCCGCGGCGATCGCCTCCGGCTGCTGGCTGATCATCTTGGTGACGTGGGACGTGTAGTCCTTGTCCGTGTCGCTGTAGAGCTCGCTGGCGACGACCTCCAGCTCGGCTTCCTTGGCGGCCTTCTCGAAGGCTTTCTGCGAGACCTGCCCGTAGGCGTTGTTGGCGGCGATGTAGGCGACCTTCGTGATCTTCCGGTCCTGCAGCGCCTGGACCTGCAGGGTCGCCATGTCGTCGTTGTTCGGCGAGGTCTTGTAGGTGTACGGGCGGTCCTTCGCCGGTTGGGTGATCGCGGTCGAGGACGCCATCGCGATCATCGGGATCTTCCGCTCGTTCGCCGCGACGGACACCGGCACGCCGGTGGGGGACACGCCTGGGCCGATCATCGCCACGACCTTCTCGTTGTCCCAGAGGGTCTTCGCCACCCGGATCGCCTGCGTGGGGTCGCTCTTGTTGTCGCGGTAGATCAGTTTGATCTTCTGGCTGCCGAGGACGCCCTTCTTGTTGATGTCCCCGATGATCGCCTCAAGGCCGTTCTTGTATGACTCGCCCAGCGCGGAGCCGGGTCCCGACAGCTCGATGTTGACGCCGATCCGGATGGTGCCGGCGGCTGTGGTTTTCTCTTCGGCGGCACATCCCGAAGCCGCGAGGCTCAGGGCGCAGAGCAGCGATACCGCCGCGAATCCACGACGACGCATGCATCCTCCTTGTGCAGATTTTAGACGGCCGAAAGCGGGCAACTACCTGCCCACCCGCTCGGGCCCAAGACCGCCACATAGTTCCGCTTCCGGAACCTCAAGGTCAAGGCCGCCG
>WHSM01000223.1 GCA_009380105.1 Micromonosporaceae bacterium | reverse complement strand
TCTTCACGTACAGTGCGGTAGCGAGGGTGTCCAGATCGACGTGCACGTGGCCTCCATGGTCATCGTTGCTCTGCAACGTCGATCATGGATGCCCTCGTCTTTGCCTCGCTGCCCCATATCCCTTGGAATAGATCGTCTAGGGGCTCACCGCACCCCCCAGTTGATCAAGCATTGGGCGGCGTGCCGCGCGATTCCGCCCATACGGGGCTGCAGCGCGCCCGATGTCTGATCCATCTCGGAGGCGGGTCCGCTCAAGAGGCGGGTCCGCGGCGGCGGCGTTTTCGTCGTACCCCCGAGGCAGGATGGAGCGGTGACCAGCAGGAAGGGGCGCGCCGAGCCGCTCGCGGGATTCAGCCCGGCCACCCGCGCGTGGTTTGAGTCCGCGTTCGCGGCGCCCACCCCGGCGCAGGCCGCGTCGTGGGCGGCGATCCGCGCTGGCCAGCACACCCTGACGGTCGCCCCGACCGGCTCCGGCAAGACCCTCGCGGCGTTCCTGTGGTCGCTGGACCGGCTCGCCGCCAAGCCCGCGCCGAAGGACCCCGGAAAGCGGTGCCGGGTGCTGTACGTGAGCCCGCTGAAGGCGCTCGCCGTGGACGTGGAGCGCAACCTGCGGGCGCCGCTCGCCGGGATTCGGCACGCGGCGACGCTGCTCGGCGAGGCGCAGCCCGAGATCCGGGTGGCGATGCGCACCGGCGACACCCCGGCGACCGAGCGGCGGGCGTTCTCGCGTACCCCTCCGGACATCCTGATCACCACGCCGGAGTCGCTGTTCCTGCTGCTCACCTCCGCCGCGCGGGAGGCGCTGCGGGGGGTCGAGACGGTGATCGTGGACGAGGTGCACGCGGTCTGCGCCACCAAGCGCGGCACGCACCTGGCGCTGTCGCTGGAGCGCCTGGACGCCTTGCTGGAGCGCCCGGCGCAGCGGATCGGGCTCTCCGCGACGGTGCGTCCGGTGGAGACCGCGGCCCGGTTCCTGGGCGGCGCCGCACCGGTGGAGATCGTGCAGCCGCCCGCCGCGAAGACCATCGAGCTGACCATCGAGGTGCCGGTCGAGGACATGACCGAGCTGACCTCGGGCGACGACGGCAGGAAGACCTCCTCGATCTGGCCGGCGGTCGAGGAGCGGGTGCTGGATCTGGTGCTGGAGCACCGTTCCACGATCGTGTTCGCGAACTCCCGCCGGCTCGCGGAGCGGCTCTGCGCCCGGGTCAACGAGCTGTACGCCGAACGGCAGGGCGTCGCGCTCGCGGTGGACCAGAAGCACCCGCCCGCCGAGCTGATGGCGCAGTCCGGGCAGGCCTACGGCGCGTCCGGGATCGTGGCCCGGGCGCACCACGGCTCGGTCTCCCGCGAGGAGCGCAAACACATCGAGGAGGAGCTGAAGTCCGGCCGGCTCCCCGCGGTGGTGGCGACCAGCAGCCTGGAGCTGGGCATCGACATGGGCGCGGTGGACCTGGTGGTGCAGGTGGACGCGCCGCCCAGCGTGGCCTCCGGGATGCAGCGGATCGGGCGCGCCGGGCACCACGTGGGCGCGGTCTCCAAAGGTGTGGTGTTCCCGAAGCACCGGGGCGACCTGGCGCCGGCCGTGACGGTGGCCGAGCGGATGCGGTCCGGCCAGATCGAGGAGCTGTCGTACCCGCGCAACCCGCTGGACGTCCTGGCGCAGCAGGTCGTGGCGATGGTCTCCCTCGACGACTGGCCGGTTGACCGGCTCGCCGCGCTGGTCCGCCGCGCCGCGCCGTTCGCCGAGGTGTCCCGGTCGGTGCTGGACGCGGTGCTCGACATGTTGGCCGGTCGCTATCCCTCCACCGCGTTCGCCGAGCTGCGCCCCCGTCTGGTGTGGGACCGGGACGGCGACGTGCTGCGCGCCCGCCCCGGGGCGCAGCGGCTCGCCGTCACCAGCGGCGGCACCATCCCCGACCGCGGCCTGTACGGCGTATTCCTCGCCGGCGCCGCCAAGCCCGTCCGGGTCGGGGAGCTGGACGAGGAGATGGTGTACGAGTCCCGGGTCGGCGACGTGTTCCTGCTCGGCTCCACCAGCTGGCGGATCGAGGAGATCACCCACGACCGGGTGCTGGTCTCGCCCGCTCCCGGCCAGCCCGCGCGAATGCCGTTCTGGAAGGGCGACAATCCGGGCCGCCCCGCCGAGCTGGGGCGCGCCATCGGGGCGATGCTGCGGCAGCTGCGCCGGCTCTCCCCCGACGCGGCGGAGGAACGGCCACGCGGCGCCGGACTGGACGCCTACGCCGCCCGCAACCTGCTCGACTACCTCGCCGAGCAGCGGGAGGCCGCCGGGCATGTGCCGGACGACCGCACCGTCCTGGTGGAGCGGTTCCGGGACGAGCTGGGCGACTGGCGGCTGGTGGTGCACTGTGTCCTCGGCGCTCGGGTGACCGCCGGTTGGGCGCTCGCGATCGGGGCCCGGCTACAGGAGCGGCACGGCTTCGACGGCCAGGTGATGCCGAGCGACGACGGCATCGTGGTGCGGCTCCCCGACACCACCGACGAGCCGCCCGGCGCGGATCTGGTGGTCTTCGATCCCGAAGAGATCGCCGGGCTGGTGGAGACTGCTGTCGGCACGTCGGCGCTGTTCGCGGCCCGGTTCCGGGAGTGCGCCGCTCGCGCGCTGCTGCTGCCTCGCCGCGACCCCCGCCGCCGGCAACCGCTCTGGCAGCAGCGGCAGCGGGCCGCGCAACTGCTCGACGTGGCGCGCGAGTTCCCGGACTTCCCGATCACCCTGGAGGCGGCGCGGGAGTGCCTGCAGGACGTGCTGGACCTGCCGGCGCTCACCGACCTGATGCAGGGCATCTCGTCCCGCTCCACCCGGCTGGTCGAGGTGGAGAGCCGGCAGCCGTCGCCGTTCGCCCGTGCCCTCCTCTTCGGGTACGTCGGCACCTTCCTGTACGGAGACGACACCCCGCTCGCGGAGCGCCGCGCCGCCGCTCTCGCATTGGACGCGACGCTGCTCGGGGAGCTGCTCGGCAAGGCGGAGCTGCGGGAGCTGCTGGATCCCGAGGCGGTCGCCGAGACCGCCCGCCGGCTGCAGTGGCTGACGCCGGACCGGGCGCCGCGCGACGCCGAGGATGTCGCCGAGATGCTCCGGATGCTGGGCGACCTGTCAGTGGCCGAGGCGACCTCCCGGGGGGCGCGCGCCGAATGGCTGGAGGAGCTGGCCGGGCAGCGCCGGGCGGTTGTGGTGCGGGTGGCCGGCGAGGAGCGCTGGATCATCGCCGAGGACGCCGCCAGGTACCGGGACGCGCTGGGGACGGCGCTGCCGATGGGGCTGGCGGAGGCGCACACGGCGCCGGTGGCGGACCCGCTGGGCGACCTGATCGGCCGGTACGCGCGTACCCACGCCCCCTTCACGGCGGCCTCCTGCGGCGCCCGGTACGGGTTGCCTGCCACCGCCGTCGACGAGACGTTGCACCGGCTGGCCGCCGCCGGACGGCTGAGTGCCGGCGAGTTCACCCCCGGCGTCTCCGGCGAGGAGTGGTGTGACGTCGAGGTGCTGCGGCTGCTGCGCCGGCGTTCCCTGGCCGCGCTGCGCCGGGAGATCGAGCCGGCGCCGGGGCAGGCGCTGGCGAGCTTCCTGCCGGGGTGGCAGCATGTCGGGGCCGGGGTGTCGGGCGGCGGGTCCGCCGACAGCCTCGGGGTGGCCGGCGTCGCCGCGGCGATCGAGGTGTTGCAGGGCTATCCGGCGCCGGCGTCCGCCCTGGAGCGACTGGTGCTGCCGGCCCGGGTGAGCGACTACACGCCGCCCCAGTTGGACGAGCTGACCGGCTCCGGCGACGTGGTGTGGGCGGGCGCCGGGGCGCTCCCCGGCGGCGACGGTTGGGTGATCCTGGCACCGGTCGAGAACGCGCCGCTGCTGCTGCCGCCGCCCGACGCCGCGGCCGCCGAGGGCCCGGTGCACCAGGCCGTGCTGGAGGCTCTGGCGGACGGTCAGGCGATGTTCTTCCGGCCGCTCGCCGAACGGGTCGGCGCGGTGGACGACGCCGATCTGGCGCAGGCGATCTGGGATCTGGTGTGGTCTGGCCACCTCTCCAACGACACGCTGGCGCCGTTGCGCGCCCTGCTCTCCGGCGGCGGCGCGCATCGCGGCCGGCCACAGCCGGGCCGCTCCCGCTACCGCCGCCCCAGCCGGCTCGACCGCGGCGCGCTGGGGCGCGGCGGGCGGCCGGCGTTGCCGAGTCGCGGCGGCCTGCCGACCGTGGCGGGACGCTGGCACCTGCTCCCCGAGCGGGACCTTGACCCCACCCGGCGCGCCGCCGCGATCGCCGAAGTCCTGGTGGAGCGCCACGGGGTGCTGACCCGGGGCGCGGTCGCCGCCGAGGGCGTGGCGGGCGGCTTCGCCGGCGTCTACCCGGTGCTGGCGGCTCTCGAGGAGCGGGGAGCCGTACGACGCGGCTACTTCGTCGAAGGGCTCGGGGCGGCGCAGTTCGCCGCGCCCGGCGCCGTGGACCAGCTCCGGGACATCGCCGAGCACGCCGAACGCGCGGAGCTGCGCCGGGAACCCGCGCCCGCGATCGTGCTCGCCGCCACCGATCCCGCGAACCCGTACGGGGCGGCGCTGCCGTGGCCGGAGCGGGCGGTGGACGAGACCGGACGCGAGGACAGGCCCGGGCGCAGCGGCGAGCATGTGCCGACCGGGCACCGACCGGGCCGCAAGGCGGGCGCCCTGGTGGTGCTGATCGGCGGCAGGCTGGCGCTGTACGTGGAGCGCGGCGGCCGTACGGTGCTGTCCTATCTCGACGATCCGGCAGCGCTGGAGACCACGGCGAAGGCGCTGGCCGACGCGGTGCGTTCGGGCGCGCTGGGCGCCCTTTCGGTGGAGCGCTCCGACGGCGCGCCGGTGCGCTCCTCTCCGCTGGGTCAGGCGCTCGCGGCCGCCGGCTTCCGGGCCACGCCACGTGGCCTGCGGCTGCGCGGCTGACCGGCGCGCAGCGTCGCAACGAACCCCCGCGGGACCAGACGCTGAGCGGATCTGGGTCCTCAGTGGACGCCCGTTGAATTTTCGGTTCCATCGTGATCGATGTGAAAAATTTCACTGATCTTGCCGTAGCGTTAAAGAAACCTTGACGGGGCGGGCGTACCTAAGGAGGAGCCATGCGCGACACAGCTGCCAGTAACTGGTCACGCCGGAGGGTGCTGAGCGCCGCGGCCGGCGGCGTCGCCCTCGGAGCAACGGGCGCGTTCGCCGGAGTGACGCCGGCCTCGGCCCACGGCGACATTCAGACGTACTCCACCGTGGGCGGGCAGCGCACTGTGTACGAAGGCAACGGCGCCCTGACGTCCTTCGGCTACCGGCCGTCCTTCCACACCCGCTGCGACACCTGGATGAACTTCTGGAACACGCACACCCCGTCGGGCTTCAACACGCCGTTCCGGGTGTGGTGCTACGGGGTGCACACCGACCACCGGGTCACCGAGGCCCACAACAACGGCCGCGGCTTCGACCTCACCCGGATCTACGTCACGAGCAGCACCGGCAGCCTGGTACGCCGGTTCAACGGCCGGTACGACCAGTGGAACGGCACCAGCAGCGCCGCCACTGAGCGGCTCCGCTACTGGGCCACCGCGGCGAGCCTGCATTACCACTTCAAGCACGTGCTGACGTACCTCTACAACAGCGCCCACCACAACCACATCCACTTCGACAACCTCGTGTCGGGGACGGGCAACTCGACGTTCGCGACCGGCTCGCAGGCTCAGGTGCAGCACGTGCAGGCCTGCTGCCGCTACATCTGGGGCAAGACCACCGGCATCGACGGGATCTGGGGCCCGCAGACCAATCAACACTCCACCGAGGTGCTGCGGCGGATCGGAGTGTCCAGCGGCAGCCTCACCAGCTCGCAGTCGAACTGGCTCGCCTTCAACCGGGGCAGCACCCGCAAGGGGTACGGCACGCAGGCGTACTGAGCAGAGACGACGCCGGGCTCACCCGTACGGGTGAGCCTGGCGTCGGCGGTCAGGGCAGGTTGACGTACGGCGCCATGAACGACCGCGCGCTAGGACTGTCAGTGCGGTACGCGACGTTCGTGGCGTAGCACGGGGTGTCGCCGGTGATGGTGGTGCCGGCCAGCACCAGCTTGCCGTTGATCACCGCGAAGTTCGGGCCGCCCGAGTCGCCGTAGCAGGCGCCGCCGTTGCCCTGCGGCTCGGTCATCGCCAGGCGTACCCAGGTCTTGTTCAGGGCGTCGAACGTGACCGGAGCCTTCATCCGCACTCCGCCACCGGGGTGGGTCTGCCCCCCGGGACCGTTCACGGCCTCCTGGGTGCCGTACCCGGCGACCACGAAGTCCGTGTCGTTGAGCGTCTGCGGCCCCATCGCGTCCAGCTGGCTCGCGGCCGGCAACGCGGCCGGGGTGAAGCTCCAGCGCTTCGCCATCGCCGCGGCGGGAACCTCGATCACCGCGATGTCGTGCGAGTCGCCCGACGTCCCCGGGTACGCCGGGTCCCGGTGCATCGCGCCCTGCACCGCCACCGCGTTCGCGATCGCGCCCGGGTCGCCGGGGTGCTTCTTCGCCGCCCGGTCGATTTCCGCCTGCACATTCTGGTGCAGCGACACGTAGAAGGTGGCGTTCGCGAGTCGGCCGGCGGTGCAGTGCGCCGCGGTCAGGAACGTGTTCGCGTCGATCATCGTGCCGGAGCACACCCATCGCACCGCGTCCGGTGTGCTCGGGTCCCCGTCTCTGTCGTACCGCACCACCAGCGCGCCCACCTCGGTGCGCTCCGGCGCCGGCTCCGCATTGTACGAGTTGATCGCCAACGCCGCCGGCGTGGTCAACAGCAGGCCGGTGGCGAGCGCGGCGGCGGCCGCGGCGCCGATCCCGGCCCGGGTCCACAGGCGCTTCGTGGTCAGGCGCACAGGTAACTCCCTTTCATCTGCCGTCCAGGGGTACGACGGTTCTGGACAGATTCAACCCGGTCCTTGTCGATCACGAAACCCCTCGGCGCCACGATGGGGGCGTGCCCGAGGGTGACACCGTCTGGCTGCACGCCCGCCGCCTGCACGACGCGCTCGCCGGTCAGCGGCTGACCGGCAGCGACTTCCGCGTGCCCCGGCTCGCCACCGCCGACCTCGCCGACTGGAAGGTCAGCGACGTGGTCAGCCGCGGCAAGCACCTGTTGCTGCACGCGCATGCCCCGGACGGCTTGCCCAACGTGCCAACCCACCCCGTGACCAGCCCACACCCACTTGGTTGGGCAAATGGTCACTCCAGCGCCCGATATACCGGCTTTAGACCGCCATTTGCCCAACCAAGTGGAGG
>WHSM01000183.1 GCA_009380105.1 Micromonosporaceae bacterium | reverse complement strand
CCAGGACCACCCGCACCAGGACCACCGGCGCCCGGGCCGCCGGACAGGTCGCTGCCTGGGCTGAAGGCGCCCCACAGCGACACCTGGTCCGGGGCGTTGCCGCGGAAGTGCCTGGTGTCCACCTCGACCGCGCGCAGCACACCGGCGCCGGCCAGCCGCACGGTCACCCAGTCGTGCCCGCCGTCGCGTCGCCGGGCGCTCTCCCAGCCCTCGCCCGCCGTCGCGGCCAGGCCGGGGTAGAGCAGGTGGTACGCGCTGGCGAAGAACGCGTTGCTGCACCCCGCGACCGCGCCGCCGTTCTCCAGCGCCGCCAGGTCGCATGGCACTCCCGCGAGATCCCGCGGATCGGGGACCGGCTCGCCGTGCACCCGCAGCCGCGCCACGCCGCCGTCCGGGTAGATAGAGAGCCGCACGTGGGTGAATCGCCGCGACGCCTCGACCGGGAAGGACGCCACAGCGTCGCCCCGCAACGGGCTCCGCGGCAGCACCGGGACCCAGTCGGCGGCGGCCAGCTCGTCCGCGGACGGGTAGCCCTCGACCGCCAGCCCTTCCACCGAGCACTCCGGCGGGTAGTTGCCCTTGAAGAACGCGGTGTCCACTGCCACGCCGTGGATCACGCCCGGCACGCCGAGTCGAACCACAGCCCAGTCGGAACCGCCCGCGGCCTCCCCGTCGACACGGCGACGCCGGGTCTCCCAGCCGTCGTAGACCTGCCCTCGATGGTTGAAGGTCTGCGGGCTGAACACCGGCGGCTCCGGTTTGATCAGGTTCTCTTTCTCGGCGAAGAACTCGTCGCTGGCCGCCACCACGGAACCGCCCAGCGGACGGGCCGCCAGGTCGGGAAGCTGCGCGAAGTCACTCACGGGATCTCCTCAGTAGTTGTCCTGCGGGTTCGTCGTCCACAGGCCGGCCTCGCAGCCAGGTCCGCCGCACCACGCCGGTCAGGCGTTTCCCGGCGTACGGGGTGACGGGGTGGCGGTGACGCAGAGTGGCCGGGTCGACGACGAACTCGTCGTCGGGTGCGAAGGCCACCAGGTCCGCGTCGCAGCCGGTGGCGATCCGGCCCTTGTGCGGCAGGCCCACGAGCGCCGCGGGCGCGGTGGCCATCCAGCGGGCGACGTCGGTCAGACCGTGGCCACGGGACCGCGCTCCGGTCCACACCAGCGGCAGGCCGAGCTGCAGTGAGGCGATGCCGCCCCAGGCGGAGCCGAAGTCGCCCTGCTTCAGCTCCGGCACGCACGGCGAATGGTCGGAGACGACGCTGCCGATCGCCCCGGCGGCGAGCGCGGACCAGAGCGCCTCGGCGTTCGCGCGGCCCCGGATCGGCGGGCAGCATTTGTGCTCGGTGGCGCCGTCCGGCACGTCCTCGGCGGCGAGCGTCAGGTAGTGCGGGCAGGTCTCGGCGCTGATCCGGGCGCCGGCGTCGCGGGCCCGCGCCACTTCCCGCGCCGCGGCGGCCGCCGACACGTGCAGCACGTGCGCCCTGGCTCCGGTGACGGCTGCCAGCTCACCGAGCCGCCGCACGGCGGTCTGCTCGGCGGCGTCCGGCCGGGAGGCGAGGAAGTCGGCGTAGCCAGGGCCCTCCGGCTCGTTCAACGCCGACGGCTCCTCCGCGTGCACGATGAGCAGCCCGTCGAACCCGCGCACCTCCCGCAGCGCCGCCTCGACCTGCGCCCAGGACAGCGGCGCGAACTCGTCCACTCCGGACGGCGACGTGAAGCACTTGAAGCCGAACACCCCGGCGTCGTGCAGGGCCCGGAGCTGGCCCAGGCTGCCGGGCACGGCGCCACCCCAGAACCCCACGTCCACGTGGCACTGCCCGTCGGCCGCCTTGCGCTTGGCCTCCAACGCGCTGAGGTCCACAGTAGGTGGCACGCTGTTGAGCGGCATGTCGATCACGGTGGTCACGCCGCCCGCGGCCGCTGCCCGGGTGGCGGTGGCGAAACCTTCCCACTCGGTACGACCGGGCTCGTTGACGTGCACATGGCTGTCAACAAGCCCAGGCAGCAACGCCAGATCACCCAGGTCCTCATCGACGTCGGCAGACGCCCGAGCGCCGCGCGGAAGCAAGGCGACGATCCGCCCACCCCGCACACAAACGGCCCCAGCAAGCTCCCCGAAGGCCGTCACCACCCGAGAAGACCGCAACAAAAGATCAAACTCACTCATAACACCCGTTCAGGTGCTCCAGCAGCGCCAGTAGCGCCGAGTGGTCCTGCTGACCCAGGCCGGACGCCTTCGCGGCGGCCACCAGCTGCGCCACCAGACCGGTGACCGGCAGGCTCACACCGGCGTTGCGGGCCGCGGCCTGCGCGATGCCCATGTCCTTGTGGTGCAGGTCGATGCGGAAGCCGGGCGCGAAGTCCCGCTTCAGGAACGCCTCGGTCTTGCGGGTCAGCACGGTGCTGCCGGCGAGCCCGCCGTTCAGCACCTCCAAGCCCAGGCGACCGTCCACTCCGGACGCCTCCAGCAGCACCAGCGCCTCGGCGTTGAGCGCGATGATCCCGGCCACCAGGAGCTGGTTCGCGGCCTTCACCACTTGGCCGGCGCCGTGCGGCCCGACGTGCACGATCGTCTTGCCGAGCACGTCGAACAGCGGCTGCGCCTCGGCGAAGTCCGCGGCGTTGCCACCGACCATGATGGACAGCACGCCCTCGATCGCGCCCGGCTCGCCGCCGCTGACCGGGGCGTCGAGCGCGCGGACGCCTCGGGCCTCGGCGGCCTCGGCGACCGCGATCGAGGTCTCCGGCCGGATCGAGCTCATGTCGATCAGCAGGGCGCCGGGCTCCGCGTGCTCCAGCACGCCGTCGTCGCCGAGCACCGCGGCCTCGACCTGAGGCGAGTCCGGCACCATCGTGATGACCACCTCGGCCCCGGCGACCGCCTCGGCGATGCTGCCGGCCGGCCTGCCGCCGGCGTCGGCCAACTGCCGCATCCGGCTCTCGTGATGGTCGTGCCCGGTCACGTGATGACCGGCCCGAACCAGGTTCGCCGCCATCGGCGACCCCATGATCCCCAGCCCGATAAACCCAATATTCGTCATAGTTCGCTAACCTCCCAAGTGGGGTTTGAGCCAGTCGAAGCTGTCGGCGCTGCGGCCGACAGGTTTGTACTCGCACCCGATCCAGCCGTCGTAGCCGTGGTTGGTCAGCGCCGTGAGCAGCGCGTTGACGTCCAGTTCTCCAGTGCCGGGCTGGTGGCGGCCGGGCACGTCGGCGATCTGCACGTGACCGATCCGGTCGGCGTGCTCGGCGATCACGGCGGGGAGGTCTTCCCCCATCACGCCGAGGTGGTAGAGGTCGGCGAGGAAGCGCAGGTTCTCGGCGCCGGACTCCCGGCGTACCCGGTCGCACACCAGGATCGCGTCGGCCGCGGACGTCAACGGGTACCGGGGGTTCTCCAGCGCGTTCAGCGCCTCGATCAGCACCACAGCGTTGATCTCGGCAGCGGCCTTCGCGGCGAGCGCCAGGTTCTCGCCGGCCAGCTCGTCCTGCGCCTCTGCCGCCACGCCGTCGACGCGGTTGCCGTACAGGGCATTCAGGGCACGGCAGCCGGTCGCGCGGGCGATCCCGACGGCGACGGCGATGTTGTCGCGGAACTCCGGCGAGCGGGCCGGCTGCGACAGCAGGCCGCGCTCCCCGCCCGGCAGGTCACCGCCGGCGAAGTTCAGCCCGACCAGCCGCACCCCGGCGTCCTTGATCGCGGTGAGGAACGCGTCCACCTCCGCGTCACCCGGCGCCGGATCGGCGAACGGCCACCAGAACTCCACCGCCTCGAACCCCACCGACGCAGCCGCGGCCGGCCGCTGAAGCAACGGCAACTCGGTGAACAGGATCGACAGGTTCACATCGAACTTCATGCGTTCCTTCCTTCATTTCGGTGATGATCATGAATGCAGCAGCACGACACGCCCTCACCACGGCTGCTGTTGTCATGATCATCGGGTCGAGCCGGGCTTGGACGCCAGGTAGGCGCGCCAGTCGGCGATCTCGGTGATGTCGATCAGGTCGGCGCGGGGTTGGTCGCGGCGTAGCACCGTGGCCAGCGCGGACGCGCCGTCGGCCAGCTCGATCACGCCTAGTTCCAGCTCCGGCGGCTCGGCCGGAAGCAGCGAGTCGCGCAGCACCTCCAGCGGCACGTCGTACAGCTCGCCGACCACGCTGGCCCCGCCGTCGTCGGTCGGGTCCAACGCCGGGAACCGGTCGCCCACCGAGTAGTAGCGGTACTTCGGGGCCGTGCGCGCCACGCTGACCAGCGGAGCGCCGCGAAGCTGGTGGTGCAGCGGCCCGCCGCGCATCCCGCCGCCGTTCAGAAACATCAAAGGCATGACACTCCCTTCCTCAGGCGGCCCGGCTCGGCGCCGGGCGGAGTACGGCGCGCCGGTGCGGGGCGTTGTCAGGTCCCAGTGATGTGCTCCGGGCGTACCGGGACTCGGGACAGCGGCAGACCTGTGGCGGCGCGGATCGCTGCCACGATCGCCGGCGTGGACGAGAGAGTGGGTGGCTCTCCTGCGCCCCGCAGCCCGTATGGGGCGTGCGGGTCGGCGTGCTCGAGCACCTCGATCCGCATCGGCGGCATGTCGAGGATCGTGGGGATCAGGTAGTCGGTGAACGAGGGGTTGCGGATCTTGCCGTCGGCGACCTGGATCTCCTCCATCACGGCGAGCCCGAGGCCTTGCGCGCTACCGCCATGGATCTGGCCCTCCAGCGCCTGCGGGTTCAGGATCTTGCCGACGTCCTGCACGGCGGCCAGCTCCACGACCTTGACCAAACCCAGCTCGACGTCGACGTCGACCACGGCCCGGTGCGCGCACATCGCGAACTGGACATGTGAGCTGCCCTGCCCACGGGTCGGGTCGAGCATCTCGGTGGCTCGGTGGCGGAACTCGCGGGTCTGGTCGATCACCTCGTCGCCGAGCACGTCCACCAGCGCGGCGAGCACTCCGTGACGGCGGGAGACCACCTTGCCGCCGACCAGCGACAGGTCGTCGTGCTCGCGTCCGAGTCGCCGCGAGGCCAGCCGGAACAGCTCCTCGCGCACCGCTTCGCAGGCCAGCTTCACCGCGCCGCCCGTCATGTACGACTGGCGCGACGCCGAGGATGACCCAGCGGAGCCGACGGTGGTGTCGGCCGGCTGGATCGTCACCTTCTCGATGCCCAGCTCGGTGCGCGCGATCTGCGCCTTCAACGTCACCAGGCCCTGACCGACCTCGGCGGCCGCGGTGTGGACCACCGCAGACGGCTCGCCGCCGACGACCTGCAGCCGCACCCGGGCCGTGGAGTAGTCGTCGAAACCTCCGGAGAAGCAGATGTTCTTGATCCCGACGCCGTAGCCGACGCCGCGCACCACGCCTTCGCCGTGGGTGGTGTTCGCGACCCCGCCAGGCAGCGTGCGGACATCGGAGCCGGCCTCGCGGTCGGGTGGCATCGGCATGGCCCGCACCCGGCGCAGGATCTCGGCCATCGGCATCGGCATGTCGATGGGCTGGCCGGTGGCGACCACGTCGCCCTGGCTCACCGCGTTGCGGATCCGCAGGTCCACCGGGTCCATGTCGAGCGCGGCCGCCAGCTTGTCCATCTGGGATTCGTACGCGAAGCAGGCCTGCACGGCCCCGAAGCCGCGCATCGCGCCGCACGGCGGGTTGTTGGTGTACGCGCCGTACGCGTCGATCGCCAGATGCGGGATCCGGTACGGCCCGAGCCCGAGCGAGGACGCCACGCCGACCACGGCCGGGGTGCTGGAGGCGTACGCGCCGCCGTCGAGCACGACCTCGGCCGTGGCGTAGACGAGGTCTCCGTCGCGGGTGGCTCCGTGCTCATAGCGGAGGCGCGCCGGATGCCGGTGCACGTGCCCGAAGAACGACTCTTCCCGGCTGTAGACCATCTTCACCGGCTTGCCGGTGCGCAGCGCCAGCAGGCAGGCGTGGACGTGCATCGACAGGTCTTCCCTGGCTCCGAACGCGCCACCGACCCCGGCGAGGGTGAGCCGCACCTGGGCCGGAGGCAACCCGAGGCACGGGGCGAGCTGGCGCTGGTCGACGTGCAGCCACTGGGTGGCGACGTACAGGTCGACACCGCCGTCCTCAGCCGGGACAGCGAGCCCGGACTCGGTGCCGAGGAACGCCTGGTCCTGCATCCCGACCTCGTACTCGCCGGTGACCACCACGTCGGCGCGCGCCCGCACGGCGGGGTCGTCCGCGGACCCGCGCCGCACCGGCTGATGCCGCACCAGGTTGCCCGCCTCGTGCACCGCCGGGCAGTCCGGGTCGAAGACGGCTCGCCAGGCGTCGGTCACCGGCTGCAGCACCTGGTAGTCGACGACGATCTTCGCCACCGCCCGGCGCGCGGTCTCCGGGTGGTCGGCGGCCACGACCGCCACCGCCTCGCCCTGGTAGCGCACCTGGTCGATGGCGAGCACCGGCTGGTCGACGATCTCCAGGCCGTAGAACTTGCGGCCGGGCACGTCCTCGTGGGTCAGCACCGCGTACACACCCGGCATGCCAAGCGCTTCGGTGATGTCGACGCCGAGGATGCGGGCGCGGGGGTGCGGGCTGCGCAGCGTCGCGCCCCACAGCATGTCCTCGTGCCACAGGTCCGAGGAGTACGCGAATTCTCCGGTCACCTTCAGCGCGCCGTCCGGCCGCTGCGGGCTGGAGCCCACGCCGCCGCTGATCGCGGTGGCGAAGTCCTGCGGGGACCGGGTGGGAGAGCTCATGGCAAGGCCTTTCCGGGTACGGAGTCAGCGCCGCCAGGGTCGCCGACGAGGCGGCGGGCCGCGACGCGCAGGTCGCTCGCCACGGCGTCGGCGTCGACCCCGACCATCTCGTCGCGCTCGACCACGGGCCGGCCGCCGACCAGGGACAGCTCGATCGGGGGCAGCGAGCCGAGCACCAGCGCCGCGACCGGGTCGTTGATCCCGGCATGTGCGAGCCCGTCCAGCCGCCACACCACCAGGTCGGCGAGCTTGCCGGGCTCCAGCGATCCGATCTCGTCGGCGCGACCCAGGCACCGGGCGCCGCCGATCGTGCCCAGCGCGAGGGCCTGCCGCGCCGTCAACGCCGTCGGGCCGCCGCGCAGCCGGGCCAGCAGCAGCGCCTGGCGCAGCTCTTCGCCGAGCCCGCCAGCCTCGTTGGACGCGGCGCCGTCGACCCCGAGGCCGACCGGTGCGCCGGCGTCGAGCAGGTCGGCGACGGGGCTGATGCCGGCGCCGAGCCGGGCGTTCGAGCTGGGGCAGTGCGCCACGCCGGTGCCGGTGGCCGCGAACCGCTTCACAGCGTCGCCGGACAGGTGCACGCAGTGCGCCAGCCACACGTCGTCGCCGAGCCATCCCAGGTCATCGAGGTACTCGGCCGGCGTCCGCCCAAATTGCGCGCGGCAGTGCTCCTCCTCGTCCAGCGTCTCCGCGAGATGCGTATGGAGGCGAACCCCGTGCCGCCTTGCCAACTCCGCGGCGCCGGTCATGAGATCAGCGCTCACCGAGAACGGCGAGCACGGGGCGACGGCCACCCGGACCATGGCGTCAAAGGCAGGGTCGTGGTGCCGGGCGATCGCCTCCTCCGTGGCAGCGAGCGCCGCGTCCAGATCCTCCACCACCTCGTCCGGTGGCAGTCCGCCCGCGGACCGGCCCCGGTCCATCGAGCCCCGGGCGGGGTGGAACCGCAGCCCGACCCGGCCGGCGGCCTCGATCGTGGCGGCGAACAGGTCGCCGGCGTCGCTGGGACCGGCACCAGCCAGGGGGGTCGACCCCCCGGAACCCCCCGGACCGATGCCAGCCCTGGGGGACGACCCCCCGTAACCCCCCGGGAAGATGTAGTGGTGGTCGGCGGCGGTGGTGCAGCCGGTGCGCGCCAGCCATGCCAGGCCCGCCGTGGCGGCGGCGTGGGTGATCTCGGCGTTCAGTCGTGCCCACACCGGGTATAGCTCTACCAGCCACTCGAAGAGCGTCGCCTGCTGCGCCATACCCCGGCTGGCCCACTGGTACAGGTGATGGTGGGTGTTCACCAGGCCGGGGGTGACCAGGCAGCCGGAGCCGTCGACGCGGCGAGTCGGGCGCGAACCGGCCGGCCGTGGGCTCGGGTCAGCGGGCCCCAGGTTCGGGCCAGCCGGCGCCGGGCCGGGGCCCACGGCGACGATCCGGCCGTCCTCGATCACCACGTGGCCGCTGGCGTGCTCGGTCCCGGCGGCGTCCACAGTGGCGATCGCCGCGCCCTCGATCACAATCCGCTCCGGGCCGGCAGCGGCCGCCGGGCTCATCGGGCTGCTGCCTCGGCCGCGTCGCGTACCGCCGAAATGATCTTTTCGTAGCCGGTGCAGCGGCACAGGTTGCCGGCGAGCGCCTCCCGGATCTCTTCGTCCGACGGGTGCGGCGTGCGGGCCAGCAGGTCGTGCGCCGCGACGATCAGGCCCGGCGTGCAGAACCCGCACTGCACCGCCCCGGCGTCCAGGAACGCGCGTTGCACCGGGTCCAGGGTCTCCCGCGAGCCGAGCCCT
>WHSM01000509.1 GCA_009380105.1 Micromonosporaceae bacterium | reverse complement strand
GCGTCGACCGTAGTAGCCGAGCGGGATCTTGGTCTGGCCGTGCCGGTCCTGCGCGCACAGCAGCGGCGTGAAGTAGGTGGTGTGGAATTCTCCCGACGACCGGGTCTCCCGGCGTTCGTCGAACCAGAACCGGTACGCGGCGGCCAGATCCACGCGCCTGGTGCTGACCATGCCGCGGACGGACACGACGGCGCCATCCAGCCACGCTCCGTAGCGCAGGGCGTGCCACGCCCCGAGGAACGCGATCACCGCGATGAACGCCGGGATGACCGTGAAGGCGATGGCGAACACCGCGCCCGGGAACTCTGATGTGTCAGGCCCACCGTCGAGCAGCCCCGGCACGAAACCGGCGAAGGCCAGAGCGACCGCGATGATAACTCCACAGATCAGCACGACGAAGAACTTCCCGATGGGCCCATGGCCGACGCGCAATCTCATCGCGGCCCTCCTCACTGAGCCCTTCCAGCTTGCTCTCCTGTCCGTGTCCGCAAGAGGGCGCGTCGGGACACGCCACGTGCAACAGTGAACTGCCCGTTGGGGCAACAGGTGAGGCCGAGTCGCCGCTGGGGCGGACAAGCACTTTTCATCCATGCCGTTAAGCGCATGTTGATGCGCTTAACGGCATCAGCGAAGTGCGGCGTGTGCTCGTGCCGGCCGCGACTGCGCGGCCTGGGCGCGGTGCGAGCCCGACAGATCAGAATTCGATCTTGGGGCGGCTGGCAAGCACTCGGAGTGCCCGTAAGGGCAGAAGGGGCGCCCACATGGCCGGCGCGGCGGCTCTGCCGATCCGCGCGGCTCATCCGGCAAGCTGATGGGTGAGCGAGCAGCACGGAGGCCAGCCATGCACGAGCACGACGTCGAGCAGGTCCAGGACAGCGCGCCGCGCGCCGTCAAGCCGGTCGCGCAGGACGCGACCTCGTTGCTGGCGCAGCGTGCAGCCGAGGCGCAAAGCGCCGGCACGCAGAACGCCGGGGCGCTCAACCCGCAGGCCGTGAGGCAGCTGCAGCGCGCCGCCGGCAACGCCAGCGTGGGCGCGATGCTCAACGGGGACGAGGAGCGGTCGCCGGTGCTCGACGTGGTCGGCTCCGGCGGCGGCGCGCCGCTGAACGAGGGCCTGCGCACGGACATGGAGAGCCGCTTCGGCGAGGACTTCGGCGACGTGCGGGTGCACAGCGGCTCGGCCGCGGAGACGTCGGCGGCGAGCGTGCAGGCGAAGGCGTACACAGTCGGCAACGACGTGGTGCTCGGCGCCGGCGCCCCGACGCTCGACACCGACGCGGGCCGGCACACCCTGGCGCACGAGCTCACCCACGTGGTGCAGCAGCGGTCCGGACCGGTCGACGGCACACCCACGGGCGGCGGGATAGCGGTGAGCAGCCCGGGGGACTCGTACGAGCGGGCCGCCGAGCGCAACGCCGACCGGGTGATGTCCGGGGACGGCTCCGAACAGGCGACGCCCGCCGCGCCGTCGGTGCAGCGCGAGGCCGCCGAAGGCGAGGAAGAGGAGCCCGAGGAGCCGCCGGCCTGACCCGCTGTGACCTGGGCGTGAAACCCCAGCCGGCGGGTTTCATGATCCACGAGCGGTGCCGCACGTCTGGGGTCATGATGAGCCGATGAGGATGAGGTCACTCGCGCGCCGGCTCGCCAGGGCCGTCTACGGGAACCGCTACCACCACGTCCCCAAGGGCCAACGGGTCTATCTGCGTCCCGGAGACCGCCAGATCCGGCGGCTCCAGAGGGCTTGGCGGCACCGCGGCCCGGTCGTGTCGCTGGACGACTACAAACGTGATGTGCCGCTGGGCGAGATCGAGGAGTTCGTGGCCTGCACGCTCTGCGGCGAGACCCGGCAGCAACCGCTGTACCAGCCCCGCGGCAAGAACGACGCCTGGGAGTACCGGGTGGTGCGCTGCCCGAGTTGCGGGTTCCTCTACCGCAACCCGAACGTCCGCCCCGAACGCCTCGGCGACCTCTACACGGGCGGCGGCTACAGCAAGTTCCTGACCGGCGAGTACGCCCGCAACCGGCAGCGGCGGTACCGGCTCACGATGGACGCGCTGACGCCGATCCTCGACCAGGGCGCCGGCCGTCGGCTGCTCGACTTCGGCTGCGGCACCGGTCTGTTCCTGGAACTCGCCGAGGAGCGCGGCTTCGAGTGTTACGGGGTGGATCTGGCGCCCGACTCGATCGCCCAGGCGAGGGAGCGGCTGCGGGCCGCACGGGTGTTCGTCGGCAGCCCAGAGTCGGTGCCCGAGATCGCCGCCGGGAACTTCGACATGATCACCATGTGGTCGGTGCTGGCGCATCTGCCACGACCCATTGCCGACCTGTCGACGTTCCGCGACCTGCTGACGCCGGACGGGGTCCTGGTGATCCTGACCGTCAACGCCGGCTCGTTGCTGGTGGCCGGCAAGGCCGGCGGGTGGAGCGGCTTCACCAAGAACCATCTGATGTTCTACAGCCGCGAGACGCTGCCGCGGCTGCTCGCGAAGTGCGGCTTCGCAGGAGTCGGGTTCGCGCCGTGCTACGGCGACGAGATCGAAGCGGAGACCAGTCGGCTGTCGGCGAAGGAGGTCGAGCTGCTCAAGCGGCGCGTCAAGGCGACCGACGGCGGCAACATGATGCGCGCGGTCGGCTTCGCGACCGAGGCGGCCATGGAGCGGTGGGGTCGCCAGCTCCCCGAACTGGTCCCGATCCGCAGCGAGCGCGAGCACGCCGCCCCGCGCGCCTCGTAGGTCAGGGCTTCCAGGCTGGGTCGC